>CAYHCQ010000044.1:0-23776 GCA_964355115.1 uncultured Prolixibacteraceae bacterium
AACGGATCTTCTTTTGCTTTTTCCATCAGCGATTGTTTAATTCATCACGTTCAATCAACTCCATCCACCGTGCGGTCTTCTCCTCAACTTCGTCCAGCAGTCCTGAATACCGTGTCGATCTTTCTGTAAGTGCCTCTGCACCTAGTGTCCCCGAATGAAGTGCCTCCTCAATACATGTTTTTTCAGCCTCTAGCCTGGCAATGTCAATTTCGATCGATTCCAGCTCTTTCTTCTCTTTGAAGGAGAGTTTGTCGGAGGGGACAACTGCTGGTTTTGGCCGATCTGTTTTCGGCATTTCCGTTTTGCGATGCTGAACCTCTCTGCGTTTGCGCTGTTCATCCCAAAGCTTATACTGGGTATAATTTCCCGGAAAATCACGGATCACACCATCGCCTTCGAAAACAAAGAGGTGATCAACAATTTTATCGAGAAAGTAGCGGTCGTGAGTTACCACAATCACGCATCCGTTGAAACCGGCAAGATATTCTTCCATCACATTGAGCGTGAGCAGGTCGAGGTCATTGGTCGGCTCATCGAGAATGAGAAAATTCGGACTCTGCATCAGCACGGTCACCAGGTAAAGACGCCGGCGCTCTCCACCGCTCAGTTTGTAAACCGGCTGATGGTGACTGGGGTAAGGGAACATGAAATGGTTTAGGAAGGCAGAGGCTGAAATTGTGTCGCCATTGCCAAGTTTAACCACATCAGCGATGCTTTTTACCACATCCAGAACCGTCGTTTGCCCGTTGAAAACAAGTCCCTCCTGCTTGTAGTAACCGAACTGGATGGTCTCGCCTTTTTGCAGCGCTCCCTTGTGTGGACGGATCTTTCCAGTAATGATATCAAGGAAGGTCGATTTACCGGAACCATTCCGGCCGACAATCCCTACCTTCTCAAACCGTTTGAATGTGTAAGTGAAGTGATTCAGTATCGGGATCTCTCCCCATTTAAAGGAAACATCATTGACCTCAAGTATCTTGTTGCCCATCCTGGCTCCTTCGATGCTCAGCTTAAGACGGTCTTCGTGGATTTTGTTATCGGCTTTTTCCTTGATCTCATAAAAGCTGTCGATGCGCGCCTTCGCCTTTGTAGTGCGCGCCTTGGGCATACGCCGCATCCACTCCTGTTCTGTGCGCAGGAGATTACGTGCCCTCTCGGTCTCCTTGTTCATGTTGTCGATCCTCTCGGCCTGCTTTTCCACAAAATAGGAGTAATTTCCCCGGTACCGGTACATGGCGGCATTCTCCATCTCCAGGATTTCATTGCACACCCGGTCGAGAAAATACCGGTCGTGGGTTACCATGAACAGGGTAATGGTGCTTTTTGTCAGGTAATCCTCCAGCCATTCTATCATCTCCACATCAAGGTGGTTGGTTGGCTCGTCGAGGATCAGGAAATCGGGCTCGGTGATAAGCACCTTGGCAAGGGCAACACGTTTGCGCTGCCCGCCGGAAAGAGTGCTGATTTTCTGATTCAGGTCGGGTAGTTTCAATTGGGTAAGGATCTGCTTAACCCGTGTATCATACTCCCACCCCTGTATCGCGTCCATCCGTGCAATTGAACTCTGAATGGCTGCCTGGTCGTCGCCCTGTATCACCTTCTCGTATTCAAGGATGGCACGCTGAAACTCATTGGTGTGTGAATAGACCTCCTCGAATACCGTGTTTTCAGGCAGCATAACAGGCTCCTGCATAAGGTATTCAAACGTAAATGGGTTGTAGAGAGTGGAGGTTCCTTCGTCGCACGGCTCCAGCCCTGCAATGATATTGAGAAGGCTTGTCTTTCCTGCACCATTTTTGGCAATCAGCGCCACTTTCTGATACTGGCTTACCGTGAATGAAATATTCTCGAAAAGATTCTTTTCACCGTAACTGCGTGCCAGATTCTCAACCTGGAGAAGTGTCGACATCCTTACTCCTTTATCAGTTCGTTTATCTCCTTTTCGGTCAGCAGAAGCCGTTCCCGGCAAAGCTTTATCAGTTCCATAGCACGCTTCACCCGCTGTGTCAGCAGATCGACCGAGATAGTCTCGTCTTCCAGTTCTCTGATTATTCCCGTCAATTCACTGTATGCCTCTTCGTATGTTGTCTCTTTCGTCATCTCTTTCTTCATGTCAATTTTTTATACTAATATAAAAACCGCCTCACTCATCACTCATAACTCATGACTCCTAACTTGAAATGTCACGCGTCACGCTTTTCGTCACGCGTCACGCATTTCAACCCTACTCATGAGCGTGCCATCATGCATTCGGGTCACTATTACATCGCCCGGAACAGCATCTCCTGCGCTCTTCAAAAGGCTTCTGTCGGCCCTGAGGGTCAGACTGAACCCACGCTTCAGAACATTTACAGGGTCGAGCAGAACTACCTGGCGCTCCATCCATGACAGCCCGGCAATTTTCTCCTGAATCAGCTGGCGTGACCGCCGTCTTGTAATCTCACCGGCCAGGGTAAGCCGTGCCCGACCGCTCCTGATCATACCTCCGGAAAGAGTACTCATCCATTCCGACCTCTGTTCCAGCCGGATGTTCTCCTGTATGATCCGTCCATGAAGCAATCCCGAAACCTGTTTTGCCCTCTTTTCAACCATTTCACTATGCATCGACAGGAAATCACTGACCAATTCACGCAGCGCACCATTCGCATCTTCCAGCCTGCTAAAGGCAACATCCAAAAGCCCGAGGATATCATAGGCAACATCAGTGGGGGTTATCTTATTCCTTCCTGCCACCATCTCCACCACGGTTTCGTTTGTTGAATGGCCAATTCCGGTAACCACAGGCAGAGGATGCAGGCAAACCTCCCTGGAGAGCGTATAATTGTCGAAACAGGTCATCCTGATCTCATCGCCCCCGCCCCTGATGATGAGCACCAGATCGAAATCGCCTGAACAGGCCTCAATGTTGCGAAGCTGGGTTACAATTGAATCTACTGCACGGTCACCCTGTAGCAAAGCCGGAAAGAGACTGATTTGAAACCGGTACTGCCGCGGATAATGCCCGATAATATTGAGAAAATCGGAATACCCCTTGCTGGTTTCAGCGGAAATAACAGCCAGACGCAGTGGAATGGATGGAAAAGTGAGTAGTTTATTGCGGTTGAAGATGCTTTCGCCTTTCAATTGACTGATGGTTGCCAGTTTCTGGCGCTCCATTTCACCCAGGGTAAACGATGGCTCAATATCTGTAACCTGGAGCGACAATCCATAAACCGGGTGAAAAACGGGCCGCGACAAAATAAGTACGTACATTCCGCTTTTCAGCACTTCGTGCGTTGCCCCGGAAAATTTTTCGGAGATATAGTCATAATCGCTGGCCCACATTACCGCCCTGAATTGCGCCCTGGTTTGTGTCAGATGCTTCTCAACAAGGTCGAGGTAACAGTGGCCACTCTGCTGGTGAATATTCATCCTGGCAATCTCTGCTTTAACCCACACAGCAGCAGGAAATGCCTTTTGAAACAGGTCACGGATCAATGCAGATACCTCGCTTAGCGAAAAAATCCGCAGTGTTGACTCTCTGGCTGAATCCGTTTCAAATAGCTCTTCCATCACCGGCATTACAAGGCCTCAAATTTCGTAAAAAAATATAAGAGGCAAAGAAATACCTCTGTTCTGAATTTTGTATAAATTTACACAAAAAAAGGATGGCAATTCACAGTTATGCCGTACTGCTTGCATTCACCGCCCTTGGAATCATACTTGGACTGATGGTTGCGTCAATGCCTAATAAGGGTGGTGGTTTTCTCGGGAAACCCACCATTGACCCATTTTATTTCTTCTCCGGAAAAATCTCTCTGTTTGCATGCTGGGGGCTGTTCTTTCTGAAAGCTATTCTGCCTACCATCGGATACATAAGTGTCCCCGGATACGTTACCTGGACAGGTGTCGGTATTCTTTATCTTGGCTGCTTTATCCTTGTACTCTCCTTTTATGCGCTGGGCGATGCCTTAAAGGTTGGGCTGCCCGACAGTCAGACAAAGCTTAAAACCGGTGGCATTTACAGGTACAGCAGAAACCCGTTATATTTAAGTGTATATATCATTTGCCTTGCCTCCTGCATTTACTTCCCTGATTTGCTAAATGTTACATTTGCCGTTTATGGCATTGTGATCCATCATAAAATTGTTCAGGGAGAGGAGACCTTTCTTGCCCGCCGGTTTGGCAGTGAATGGGAAGCTTATACAGCCAGTGTGCGCCGGTATATTTAAACCGGGATAGCTCCTTACTCTCAGTTATGAAAAAACAACAATAATAACCCGCCAATTACGATGACAAAGCCCGCCGATACAATGAATGACATGCCCGGAACTAACCACTTTATCGAATACCAGTCAATATTCGATGCCATTCCTTTTGGGGTTATGCTGATGGACAATCAGAAGCGTATTCGCTTGATCAACAGGGCCGCACTTGAAATGATGGGTTTTTCAAACCCGGATGAGCTGATCCTGACTCCTTGCCGCGACAGAATATGTCATCCCGATGAGGACAATTGTCCGTTGCGTGATCGAGGATTTGCCACCGACAGTTCAGAATGTATACTCAGACCTAAGAGTGGCGAGGAAATTCCGGTTTATAAAACAGCCATGCCTGTAATTATTGGCGGTGAGACCGTTGTATTGGAAACATTTATTGATCAGCGAGAGGAAAAAAAAGGTCTTTTGGAACTCCGCGAAAGCCAGCGTCTGCTTACCACCCTGATGGCTAATCTCCCGGGGATGGTTTACCGTTGTAAAAATGATGCTGAATGGACAATGGAACTGGTGAGTGAAGGTTGCAAAACACTTACCGGGTATGATTCTGAGGAGTTGATGAATAACCGCGATCTGTCCTATAATGATATCATACTGAAAGAAGACCAGGAGAAAACCAGGATCCTGATCGAGGAGAGGATCCATAAACATGAGCCCTTTATTTGTGAATACCGGGTTAAAACCAAACAGGGAAAAATAAAGTGGGTCTGGGAAAAAGGGCAGGGAATATTCAATGACGACCAGGAACTACTTTTCCTCGAAGGGTTTATAACAGACATTTCCGAATTCAAGGGATCCATAAAAGCCCAGGAGGTGATTTTTGAGATTTCAAAATCGGCATACGTTTCACAAAACCTTGAAGAGTTTTTCCTTTCGGTTCATAAGTTTCTCGGAAACATTATCGATGTCAGCAACTTTTATGTTGCCATGTACGATAAGGCAACCGACACGATATCACTACCCTACCAGGTTGATTCGCAGGACAAATTTGCCTCCTTCCCGGCAGGTAAAACCATGACCGGTTATGTTATCAGGACAAGAACTCCTCTTCTTGCCAATGAGACACTTGTTCGGGAACTTGCACTCAGCGGCCAAATCGATATTATCGGCACCCCATCGAAAGTGTGGCTGGGTGTTCCACTGATCATCTCCGATGAGGTAGTTGGAGTGATTGCTGTGCAGAGTTATACGGATTCCGGCCAATACACCCATCGCGAACTCGAACTCCTCAAATTCGTCGCTGATCAGATTGCCACCGTAATTCTCCGTAAATCAGCTGAAGAGTCATACCATAAAGAGAGGGCTTACCTCGACCAACTCTTTGAAAGCAGTCCTGAGGCAATCGTCCAGATCGATGTTTACGGAATAGTACATAATATCAACTCTGGATTTACGAAGCTTTTCGGATATTCACAACCGGAGCTACTCGGGAAAAACATTGATGATTTTATTACCGTTCCCGAAGTTCTGGATGAGGCAATCCTTATAACCGGCGGTGTTATGAAAGGAGAAACCTCCGAACTTGAAACAAAACGCATGCATAAAGACGGGCATCTCATTGATGTTTCAGTGCTTGTCACTCCGATACTTATTAACAGTGAAATTACAGGAGGATACGGCATCTACCGCGACATAACTGACAGGAAGAAGATCGAAAAGAATCTCATTGCTGCAAAAGAGAGGGCTGAGGAATCAGATAAACTAAAATCGGCCTTCCTTTCAAACATGTCTCATGAAATACGAACCCCGATGAACGCCATTCTCGGATTCTCAACCCTGCTTACCGACCCGAGCGTATCGGATGAAGAGCGTGCTGAGTTTCTAAGAATCATCAAAGAGCGGGGCAGCGACCTGATGCGTATTATTGACGACATAATCGATGTGGCAAAAATCGAATCAGGCCAGATCAAAGTCGAAATTAAAGAGTGCCGGGTGAATTTACTGATGACAAACCTTCACGCAACCCTTACCGAAGTCAAACGCAAAGCTGCTAAAACCAGTATTGTGCTGAACTGTTTGCCCGGTAATACCGACAAGGAGTTTACCATAATGACCGACGGTAACAGGCTGAGGCAGGTAATGACAAACCTGATCGAAAACGCTATTAAGTTTACCGATGAAGGGTTTGTGGAATTTGGCTACAGCCTGAAGACGATCGGTGATGATGCGTTTATTGAATTTTTTGTAAGAGATACTGGTATCGGCATTCCAAAAGAGTCACAGGAGGTCGTTTTTGAACGATTCCGGCAGGTTGATGACACCAATACCCGCAAGTATGGCGGAACAGGACTTGGACTGACCATTTCCAAGAACCTCATCCGGCTTCTGGGAGGTGATATAAGACTTGAATCGGAACGTGGCAAAGGCACCACCTTTTTCGTTTTACTTCCGCTACAGGCTGCAGCGCATGACATTCCGGATACAGCAAAACCAAAAATCATACAGGCCTCCCAGCATAATTGGTCCTCAAGAGTTATCCTTGTAGCAGAAGATGAAGATTCCAACTACTTCCTTCTCGACAGGATACTGAAGCGAACAGGGGTTAAACTGGTATGGGCCCATAATGGTCTTGAAGCCGTTGAAATCTGTAAACACCAGAAGATCGACCTGGTAATGATGGATATCCGCATGCCTGTCCTTGATGGGTACGAAGCTACGCAGATCATCAAGAAGGAGCAAAAAACACTGCCGATAATTGCTCAAACAGCCTATGCACTGAAAGGAGAACGGGAGAAGAGTCTCGCTGCCGGATGCGACAGTTACATCTCCAAACCCATTGATGCCAGGGAGTTGCTGGCAGTTTTAGGAAAATACCTTGACCCGGCATGATACCTGATTATAAAAAAAAATCGTGGCTGAATGGCAGGATAAAGAGTTTCAGATATGCGATCCAGGGACTGGTAACTATTGCAGGAAGCCAGCAAAATTTCAGGATCCATCTGATTATTGCTTTCCTGGTAATATCGGCTGGATTATATTCCGGTTTATCGGGAATTGAATGGTGCATAATTTTACTTACCATCTGCCTTGTTCTTTCACTTGAAGCCATCAACACGGCACTTGAATACTTTACTGATCTTCTGTCACCTGAATACAGCGACAAAGCAGGCAAAGTAAAGGACATCGCAGCCGGTTCTGTTCTGATTGCTGCAATAGCATCAGTATGTGTCGGATTGATCATTTTCGGGCCCAGGCTCTTTATTCTATTTTAGTTCACAAACCAAAGAAGTATAACCATGAGAACTTTACATTACCTGCTGCTTTCTTTATTGGCACTGACAGTTTTTTCCTGCAAACCTAAAGAAAAGGGAGAAAAAACGGAAGAGACTCCCATCATAGGAAAACAGATGCCCGAATTAAAAAGCGACCGCATGACACCAGAGATACTTTGGAGTTTCGGGCGGCTTAGCGAACCGGAATTATCGCCCGATAAAAAGGTTTTACTGTACGGAATTACCTACTACGACATTGCGCAAAACAAAGGAAACCGGGAACTCTATACGCTCGGAGCCGACGGGAAAAACCTCAACCAGATCACGACTACAAAATTCAGTGAATATCAGGGCATGTGGCGCCCCGACGGAAAAAAAATCACATTTATGTCGGCGGAAACCGGTTCTATGCAACTTTGGGAGATGGACCCCGAAGGGAATAACCGGAAACAGGTTACCAACATTGAGAGCGGCATTAACGGCTACAAATATGCTCCCGATATGAAGAAACTTCTGTATACTGCCGATGTTGTTCCCGAAAAGCAGTTTAAGGATCTTTATGAAGGTTTACCGAAGGCAAGCGGCAGAATATACAATGATCATATGTACCGCCATTGGGACACCTGGGTACAGTCGTACAGCCATGTTTTCCTGGCCGACCTGTCCGAAACTTCAATTAAAGAGGGTAAAGACATCATGAAGGATGAACCATGGGAATGTCCGCTCGCCCCATTTGGAGGGATGGAACAGATAAACTGGAGCCCCGACAGCAAAGTTATTGCCTACACCTGTCGCAAGAAAAAAGGGGTTGAGTATTCAAAGTCGACCAATTCCGACATTTATCTGTACGAAATTGAATCGGGGAAAACCACCAACGTCACCGAAGGGATGATGGGTTACGACGTGGCGCCCGCGTACTCTCCGGATGGAAAGCATTTAGCCTGGTTAAGTATGGAGCGCGACGGGTATGAAGCGGACAAAAACAGACTATTTATCCTTGATCTTGAGACTAATACCAAAACAGACCTTTCCAGTAACTTTGATCAGAATGCTGAAAACCATGTTTGGAGCGACGACAGCAGATCGCTATTTTTCATCAGTGATTTTCATGCCACCGATGAGATTTACCGGGTTGATGCTACCAGTCGCATCATCACCAAAGTCACAACCGGCGTGCACAATTACACGAGCGTAATTCCGGCCGGGGATAAACTTTTTGCCACGATGGTTTCGATGTCGAAACCTGCTGAGCTTTATTCGGTTGATCCTGCCACGGGCAAAGAGACCGAATTATCTTTTACAAACGGAGAGTTGCTTGGCAAGCTGTGCATCGGAAAAGTAGAGGAGCGGTGGATTAAAACCACCGATAATAAAGATATGCTTACATGGATTATCTATCCTCCTCACTTTGACCCTGCAAAAAAATATCCGACACTGTTGTTTTGTGAAGGGGGGCCTCAGAGTACGGTCAGTCAGTTCTGGTCATATCGCTGGAATTTTCAGATGATGGCAGCCAACGATTATATCATTGTAGCCCCCAACCGGCGAGGCTTGCCCGGATTTGGACAGGCATGGAATGAACAGATCAGCGGAGATTACGGTGGTCAGAACATGAAAGATTACCTAAGCGCTATTGATGCGATATGCAAAGAGCCCTATGTGAACAAGGATAAGCTTGGATGCGTCGGTGCCAGTTATGGAGGTTTTTCAGTTTACTGGCTGGCAGGAAATCACAACAAACGGTTCAAGGCATTTATTTCCCACGACGGCATGTTCAACCTCGAAGCACAGTACCTGGAAACAGAAGAGATGTGGTTCGTAAACTGGGATCTTGGCGGTGCGTTCTGGGATAAGAGCAACAAAACCGCTCAACGGTCATTCGCCAGTTCGCCTCACCGGTTTGTTCAGAACTGGGACACACCCATTCTTGTAATTCATGGAGAACTTGACTACCGGATTGTCGCCACCCAGGGAATGCAGGCCTTCAATGCAGCCATCCTTCGTGGAATTCCAGCCGAACTGCTCTATTTCCCTGATGAGAATCACTGGGTTCTGAAGCCTCAGAATGGAATTTTGTGGCAGCGTACTTTCTTTAACTGGCTCGACAGATGGCTTAAATAAGATCACTGGTTCATTCCGTACCGGGAAAGAATCTCGTCCCACTGGTAGCTGTCGATGATACCCAGAATAGCGGGGTTAATCCTGTCTATCAGTTCCATGCTGTTTTTATTGGCCATAAATGAAAAGTACTGAAGGTTCAGTCCGCTCGGGATAACAACCATTTTGCCTGCCTTTTTATCCAGGTCAACAATGTAATTCAGAAAGGCAAGGTCATAAACGAATGCATCTATAGAATCGGCCTCCAGCGCAGTTATTCCTTGTTGCGGTGTATTGTACAAAGTTGCCTGAATATTATGCCGGGCCAGAGTTTCTGCATACCCGGAGTAGGAGACTGCACCAACCTTGCATTTCATCAGATCGTCGGTATTCTGTATTCGCGACTGAAGTTTATTCAGGGTAAGTTCAGATGAAATCACTCCTGAGGCCACGAAAAAAAGCCCGATAGCGAAGAACATCCAGGCGATGGCAAGGATTTTACCAATCGATGTTTTTGGAATTTTATCTCCATAACCAACAGTCGACATAGTAACAAATGCCCACCATATACCATCGAGAACTCCTTTGGGACTGGGGTGAAACTGAAGTGAATTCCCCTTCCGTTCAGCCAGCCAGAGAAAAAAAGCGAACACTGTAACAATTAGGAGGACGATGACAAACCAGCGAAGTACCTTCCAGGAGAAAAGGTGCTGAACTACAGTCATTATCGGCCGGTTGTTTGTGGCAGCTGCCATGATTCCCATGTTGGAAATATAAAACGGAATCGTGAGCCGGAAATGATTTAGCCTTTCAGTGGTTGCCGTGTAAGGGCAAATGGACAGGTCGAGTTTTCCCTTTCGCAGATCGTTCAGCAAACTGTCGTGATTCTGATATACCGTCAGCGAATATCCGGCATTCAGCGAATCGCTTACAAGTCGCCAGAGATCAAAGCAAACCCCCGACATTTTTCCGTTTTCACTTATCAAATAAGGAGGAGATGCAACAATGCCAATTCGCAAATTTAATGGTTCGTCTCCCGGGTCGGAAAAAACAGGTGAGGATAAAAATAACAGGACAAATAGCGGGATGATCGCGACCAACAGTTTCATAACTCTATTTTCCACGGCCCTGGATGATAATGAGCACAGTATAGATAAGTATTTTGAAATCCATTGCGAGCGACATATTCTCGATGTACAGAATGTCAAACTTCAGCCGTTCCACCATCTGATCAAGATTTTCGGCATAACCATACTTAACCTGTCCCCATGAGGTAATACCTGGTTTAACTTTGTGCAGTAAACGGTAATGCGGTGCCCGCTGTGTTATCAGATCGATAAAATACTGCCTTTCGGGCCTTGGCCCAACAATGCTCATATCGCCCTTCAAAACAGTATAGAACTGAGGAATTTCGTCGAAGCGGAATTGTCTTAAAAATTTTCCTATCCGGGTGATTCTGGGGTCGTCCTTTGAGGAGAGCTGTGGGCCGTCCTGTTCAGCATCCCGGTACATGGTCCGGAACTTATGCATAATAAAAGGTTTGTTTCGGATCCCAATCCGCTCCTGAGAATAAAATATCGGCCCGGGAGAGGTGAGTTTAATGATGATGGCTGTAACGAGCATGACAGGTACCAGCAGAATAAGGCAAACTATGGAGATGAAAATATCAAGAATCCGTTTTAGAGACATCTGCCAGTCGGGCATCAGGTCAGGGTAAATCTGGATAAGCGGGGCATGAAAAATCGATGTCGTTTTCACTGTGCCCATGAGGATGTCTTGCATGACCGGAATGATCTTGATCACCACATCTGTATCTTCAAGCTGGGTGATGATATTTTCAATTGTATGGTTTTCCGAGTGTTCGATTGCTATTATCACCTCCTCGATATTCATCTCCTTAACCAGCCTGTTAAGGTCGCTTATTTCACCAAGGTGAGGAATATGCTCGGCAAGCTTGTAGTTCATATAACCCTCAACATTAATAAAACCGACAAACTTATTGCCCGACGACTTCTCCTGGTTCTCGATTTCACTGTAGATCGACACTGCATTTCCGTTACTCCCTATTATGATTGTATTGAATCCCAATAGTTTGTGATGTATTTTATAGGCAGCACGGGAGGTGAGGAAGAACCTGAATGACGCGGTAAATGAGAGGTGAAGCAAGAAGAGAACGAAGAAAAACTCGGCGTAGTTACGCTGGTTGATAATAATGTCGTCGACGATAATGGTGAAGAACAGGATTGTTATACCTATAAATGTGATCAGGAATGTTTGCGCAAATTCACGAAGCCTCGCTTTTCGGTATATTTTGCGGTAGGTTCCGATCAGTGTATAAAGAACCAGCCAGAAGACAGGAATGATCAGGATTCCGAGATACAGGTTACGGTCAAGAAAAATCGTATCGAGCTCGGAAAATACATTGTGGTCGACAGCATATTTCCGGTATATAAAAAACAGCAGCCAGGCAATAAATGCAGCAAGGTAATCGGCAACAACATATTTGATAACCTGTAGACGTTTATTCATTATCGCTGTAGTACTTTAAAATTGTCGAACAGGATCGTAGCCTGAGTTTTTCCCGGATCGATGAAAGTTCCCATATAAACCCGGAATGTGGTAACACCCTGGTATGTCCATAGTGAAGTTGAGAGGTCGATATAGATTTTCTTCCATGCTCCGTTGGTAGGATTCAGTGTAACCACCGGAATCTGATACAGGCTGGAGTAGGAATAGGTAATAATACCGATAGTAATTGAATTGGAAGTGTTGAAGTTCATCTCCAGGTATAAAGGAGCTGTAGCCGGAATCGGGTATTCATCATGCGTCTGACATTCAAAAAAGCTGTGGGCAGTATCATCAAGCACCACTTTCCCGGAATGCTCCTTTTCAAATGTCTCCGGCGATCCGGGTGCTGTAAGCTGAATATTTACGGTACTCCTCTGTGTTGTATCGAATCCGATGGACAGGCCTTCAAAATCCTCCCTGAAAGGAAAGCTCATGGTGGATATGTATGTTGAAACAGGCGAGCCGACAGCAATCACACTATCCTGAATAAGATTAACTGTTTTCTTTATTGGATTATAATAAGTATAGTTTGTACGGGTGGAAGCAATGCCATTCTTTTTAATACCGGGGAGGATGGTTACCTGGTGTGATCCTGTTTTAAGTACAGGTACCCTGGCAGGCAGTTCATAGGCGCCCAGAAAATCATCATCAACATATACCCAGGCATCGGTAATGGCAGATGAACTGGTGCCCTGAGCAGAATAGTCAGTGGTAATGCTGATTGAATTAATACTGATGTATGAAGGGATTGTTTGGTCGCCGGTGAATTTCTCACAGGAGTGAATTACAAGCAGCAATGGAAGAAATAACAAAATGCGTAATAGTCTCCGATGGGTCATAGGCTGATTGCAGGTTGATCCCGTAGATTTAACGGTCGATTAAAAGTGATATTGTTCGCAGGATAAACTAAAGTAATTAACAAAAAGGCAGCTTCTGTCAGGAAATATTTGAAGCTCCCTGGCCAATCTTCTCAATTATCTTATAAGCCACCTCAAGGGCGCTGTATCCGTCGTTAATAGTAACCGGGGGTACCGTATTATTGATGATCGCGGAATAGAAACTCTCCAGTTCCTTGCGGATGGCATTAAGGGGTATTATTTCCGGTTTATTGAAATTGATCTGTTTGGTGCCCTTGCCTGGTCCGAGATCGATTACAAAACCACCTGGCACCCCGGATTTGGCATCCTGCTCACTAATGCGTACCACCTCAACCTCCTTTTTAAGGAAATCGACAGAGATATAAGCATCACGCTGAAAAAACCGCGACTTTCTCATATTTTTCAGAGAGATGCGGCTTGCGGTGAGGTTGGCAACACATCCGTTATCGAATTCGATACGTGCGTTGGCAATATCAGGAGTATCGCTCACCACTGAAACACCGCTTGCACTTATCTTCTTAATATTGCTCCTGACTACGCTAAGAACAATGTCTATGTCATGGATCATCAGGTCCAGGATCACAGGCACATCAGTCCCCCTTGGATTGAATTGTGCCAGGCGGTGACTTTCAATAAACATCGGGCGGTTAAAATAGGGCTCTGCGGCGAGGAAGGCAGGATTAAAGCGCTCAACATGGCCGACCTGTACCTTTACGTTGGCCTCGCCGGCAATTTTAATAAGATCGCGTGCCTCATCAAGACTGGTTACGATGGGTTTTTCAATAAAAACATGCCGGCATTTCTTCAGCGATCTGGATGCGCAATCAAAATGTGCGATCGTCGGCGTAACAATATCCACTACATCAACAGCATCGATAAGTTCATCCAGAGAATCCCATTTCACAATACCGAATTCCTTAACCACACTGGCTGCATTCGACGGGTCGGGATCGTAAAATCCAACAAGTTCAAATTCGGGGATTTCTTTGATGCATTTGATATGAATCTTACCCAGGTGACCTGCGCCCAACACACCGATTTTCAGCATACTTGATTTTTTTTGCAAAGGTAGGTTTTTAGGCTGATTGAATTTAGTATTTTCGTGAAAAAAATAAGGACAAAGGCTCCATGATTGTTTCTAAACCTGCAGATTCATACCGGCATCAGGGACTCCGGAAATTATTGGTCGATACGCTCCGCGAAAAAGGGATCAAAAACCCGGCAGTCCTTGATGCCATGCTAAAAGTTCCGCGACACTTCTTCTTCGACTCCTCATTCCTTGAATATGCCTATGAGGACAAGCCTTTTCCGATTGGGTCAGGACAGACCATTTCGCAACCTTATACGGTTGCCTTCCAGTCGGAATTACTTCAGGTGAAAAAGAATGAAAAAGTGCTGGAGATTGGAACCGGCTCAGGATACCAGGCTTGTATTCTTGCAGAACTCGGGGCAAAGGTTTTCACCATCGAACGACAGAAAGCCCTCTTCGACAGAACCAGCAAGTACCTTCCCCAGCTTGGCTACAATACGGTTAAGACTTTTTATGGTGATGGATACATGGGACTTCAAGCCTACGCCCCGTTCGATAAAATGATCGTTACAGCTGCTGCACCTTACATCCCCGACGAACTTCTGAACCAGTTAAAGCCGGGTGGTATCCTTGTCATTCCGGTTGGCGCCGGTGATGTTCAGGTTATGAAAACCCTGACCAAGCTCCCAGATAACAATTTCGAAACCAAAGAGTTCGGAGCTTTCAGGTTCGTGCCTATGCTGGGTGAGAAAGCAAGGGATAACGGTGATGTCATGAATTACTGATCCATCTGCGCCTGGCCCGGCGCCAGAAGGCCCACGACAAACCGGCAATCATAACAAAGCAACCGAGCCACAGAACATTGATAAAGGGGTTCATGATAGCCTTTATCACGATATAATCGCGTTCCTCCTTTCCTACGGTAGCAATATATGTATAGTAATCGCGATTTAGGAAATGGCGGGTGTCGGGATTGTAAACTGCTCCCATCCGGGGATGCACATTCACTGTGGGATTCAGGGTAAACTCCTTAATATATTTCGTTCCCTCCTTTTTCAGGAAATCGACCTGGTAGGTAGTAAAATTCCCCTCCTTGCTGCTGTTCACATAGGCAACATAAAACCCGCCCATAAACAATGTATCGTTCCGCATCAGCAGCAGGTTTTCCTCGTTGGCCTGCTTGTCGCCAAGGTCATATTGCGATGTATTGCTGGAAATCACCTTTGAGTTCGAAAAAGTGAGCACCGTACCAAGCAGAAAGATCACAAATCCCAGATGGGATACAATGGCGGCAAAATTCCTCGGCTTTGTAGTCTGAAAAATAAGGTTTTCCGTAGATGAGATAAGCGAGAAAAAGATAAAGAACAGAAACAGGAGAAAGTTTATCTGTGTTACGATGCCTGAGATAAAAAATGACACACAAATAGCCAGCGACAGAATGAGCGGAATTAACAGTTTTCGCAAAAATTTCCCGGGGTTGTTTACATCGTAGTTCAGGAACTGAGTGAAGCCAATAAAACCAGCGATCAGCAGAGCAAATGGCATCTGCCAGCGGTTATAGAATGCAATCGGATTTGCCGGGGGTGCTATATCGGATCCGAAAATGGCATTGAAGACAGGTATACTTGTAGTCAGGATGACCTGAAATGCTGCAAGGGCAACTGTTACAGCTCCCATAAACATCCAGAACTCCTTCGACAGCAGATTTTCCTTTTTCTTCGTATGAAACTTCCGGAAATTCAACCCGATCATAATAACCATCATGATGAGGAAGGTGAGAAGGTAAATGAGCAGTTGAGCCGACATTCCGTTATCGCCAAAAGAGTGTGCCGAGGTATTAGACAGCACCCCGCTGCGGGTAAGGAAACTGGCATAGAGAACAAGAACGTATGAAAGTGCGGTAAACAGATACGCAGCAAAGAGTGCATAGTTCTGTCTCCGTGCAATAATGATAAAATGCAGTGCCGCCACAAGTGTCATCCAGGGAACAAGTGAAGAGTTCTCAACAGGATCCCAGGCCCAGAAACCTCCGAACGTCAGTGAAACATAGGCCCATGCTCCACCAAGAAGGATTCCAGCCCCCAGCATTGTCAGCGCAAGCAGCATCCATGGAAGTACCCGCCCGAGCCAGGTATGGTAATCTCTCTTCATGAACGAGGCGATGGCATATGAGAAGGGAACAAGCGATAATGCATAGCCCAGAAAAAGTATCGGGGGATGGATGGTCATCCAGATGTTCTCCAGAAGAGGATTCAACCCGTTCCCATCCCCGATCATCGACAGGTAATTGGGTTGTGCAAAAATTGTATCTTTTATAGCACCCACGGTGTCGCGCAAAAGAGTGAAAGGACTTGCCCCCACGCGCATTCCGAGAAAGCTGACACCGAGAAGCATTGAAGTGACAAAAACCTGCGAAAAGGAGAAGACGGCCATCACCGGTGATTCCCACTTTTTCGCCAAAAAGATAAGTGAAATCCCGATCAGAGCCTGCCACAAAGCCCAAACGAGGAAACTTCCCTCCTGCCCTGCCCAGAAACAGGAAATAATATATTTCATAGGCAATGTTTTCGAGGAGTACTGCCAAACATAGGAATACTCAAAGAAATGGTTGAATATCAGGTAGAACAGTATAATGCCGACTGAAATCAGCGTGAAAGCATGGAGAAAATAAAAACTCCGTGCTCCTGCAAGCCACCGTTTGTCATCGTTTCCTTTGAAATAGGATATCAGGTAGAAAACCGAGGCACCGATTGAGGCAATAAAACTTATCCAGACGAAAACCTGTCCCAGGGTCCCGGGAAAAAGATGCTCTCCAATATATTGAATCTGCATGTGTTTTTAAGTTATGATCAGGGCGCAAAAATACTCTTTATTTCAATAGGATTTTACCCCTGATTCACTGTTAATAACTCCGCCGGATTTGTTATTAACAAATCATACTGTGCTTGAAACAGGCCGCTATTTCAATTATATCCGCTGAAATTTTGTATTGTGGTCAAGATAGGTCTTATCGGAGGTTCCGGGCTGGAAAAGCTGAATATTTTTCACAACACTGAAGATGTTCATATTGAGACTCCTTATGGAGATCCAAGTTCCACGTTCATAAAGGGAACCATCGGAGATTGTGAGGTTTATATTTTATCGAGGCACGGCCGTGACCATTCGATTACACCAACGCATGTAAATAACCGGGCAAACATATGGGCACTGAAACATGTCGGTTGCACCATTGTGCTTGCCACCACTGCCTGCGGAAGTCTGCGTGAAGAGATTAACCGCGGCGATATTGTTATTCCCGACCAATTCATCGATTTTACAAGGGTAAGACACAACACCTTTTTCGACACTTTTGAAAGTGGCAATGTTGTCCATACCGCTCTGGCAGATCCCTTCGACGAAGATCTGCGCAACCTCATTATTGAAACCTGTGTTGCAGGAGGTCTTAGCCATCACAAAAGGGGAACAGTTGTTACAATTGAAGGCCCCCGCTTTTCAACAAGGGCTGAATCGAATATGTTCCGCCTTCTGGGCGCTGATGTGATTAACATGAGTATCGCGCCCGAAGCCTGCCTGGCCAGGGAAGCCGGCCTTAGATATGCAGCAATCGCCCTTTCTACCGATTACGATTCATGGAAACATGACGAAGAACCCGTAAGTTGGGAAACCATTTTGCAGGTATTCAATGGCAATATCAAACATGTCACAAGCTTGCTGATTAATATTTTAGAAAAAATCAAGAATCAATAAACAGCCGGATGAGAAGATCAGTGTTAATATTTCTTGGATTTTTCCTCACACTTAGTGTAATGGCTCAGTACCCGGTACAAAGTGAGGGGGAGACTGCCCAGCAAAGAAAACAGACTCAGCTAAGTTCAAAGGAGATAGAACGCTCAATGTCAAATCTTCCGATGGTGAGTGAAACACGATCCATACTTCTTGAAGCCACTGGCTGGGTACTCCAGGATAACGGTGAATGGATTTCAGCCGAGAATAAAATACCCTACAAACTCGTCGCTTATAATGAGTCGAGAAAAGCCTTTTATAAGCTTGGAAAGGAGAATTTCACATCACTTGAAATCCGCGACGTGGTTGTTGATAACGAGCTTTATGTAATCTTTATCATCAGGTATAAAACGGGATGGTACGAATTTCCTATCCTCATGGATAACTGGCACTCACAGGCAGCCCTCTCCTACTTCGTTTTTAAAGCCACCAAACTCCAGGAAGTAATCCCGGAAAAATACGAGAACAACACCCCCTATATCGTTAACACTGAAGTGCTTTGCGACGGAACCCTTGTCGATTATGATAAAAACACGATCAACTCAACCATCGCCTATACCATTCAGAAAACCATAAACAATAAGACCATCGCTTCTCACAACCTTCTTATTGCATTTCTTCCGTTGGAGGCAGGAGGTCAGCGTGTTGCCCGATTCAGGTTGATTCAGTCAATGAACAGGAAAAAATTCTACACACCTTACCTCCAGAAGGACAATCGCGATAAATTATTCCGACGTTCCTATTACGAAGTTCCTTTCGACCAGTTCCAGTCACTTATCCGTTATCAGGGCGGGGCGGCAGTACAGTCTTTTGCCGGAGTTCCAACCACCCCCGAAGATTTCTTCAAGAGGGGTGTATCCAATTATGGCATCGGTAACTATATGCAATCCATATCAGACTTAACAGAGGCAGCTAGAAGTCAGCCATACACCGATTTTTTCCTCACTTATGCCTACAGGGCCAATAGCCGTGAGAAAATGGGCGATAACTTCGGAGCTATGCAGGATTATGATCGCGCCATTTCGCTTAGGCCATCCGATCAGAGCTATACTTCGGCATGGCTTACTACCTTGTATAACCGGGGAGTGGCAAAATTCAACGGCAAGAATAAGGAAGGCGCATGCCAGGATTGGCAAACGGCAGTTGCTATGGGATTTCGGGATGCAGCAACCGATGAGGCAATTAAAGATAATTGCAAGAACTACCACTTTGCCCCCTCACAGCTTACCCTTGCAACTACTCCTTCATCGGTTCCAGGTGCCACTACCGGTTCAGGTCCTGAAATGCAGACCGACTACTACAAAGTATACTGGGATGGCGTTTGGAAATACCAGAACGGCAATTACAGTGAAGCCATCCGCTATTTCAACAGAGCACTCGAACTTCAGCCGCAAACCAATGTAATGACAGTATTCTCATACCGGGGCAACTGCAAATTGAAAATGTCGCAGTACCAGAGTGCCCTTCAGGACTTCGATTACGCCATCGCTTACAGCAATTCACAGCCTACCGACAACAACCTCATGAAAAACCTCTGGTATAACCGCGGACTGGCTAACTTTTTCCTGGGCAACAATGTAATCTGCTGCAGTGACTTCCAAAAAGCTATGGCCGCCGGAATGAACGATGCCGAATCACTTAGTTTTATCCGGCAGGTCTGTAAATAACTTGGAATTCCGAACTATTTATTACCCGGAATGACGTGTGAGCGAACCCCGTCCTTATAAGCTACAACAAATGCATCCCTGATGCCGAGCCTGATCATCTGCTCTTTTAACTCGGTTGCATACTGAAGGTTTTTATAACTTCCTACAAGGAACCGCTCCATTTGACCCTCTTTTTCCATCCTGACAGGCTGAGGCACCTTGTACCTTTTCCGGATCCATTCGGGGCTGTATTTGTGACGATCGAACGCAAATATCTGAACAACATACACATAATCACCGGCTGGCAATGCAGGCATTGGATTATATTTAACAGGTTCGGCAGGTGGAGGAGGGACAGGTTTTGCGGGTGGAGCAGTAACAGGGTAGGTATAATTGTAAGGCTTCGGCGCTTTGCTCTCAGTTTTCCCAAGATTTATGGAGACTCCAAAAGCAAGATAGTTATAAATATCATATTTGAATCCACCCGCAGTCTGATCAACCATGTCAGAAAAAACGGTACGAAAGGTCCATTCAATGCCTAAATTTACCTTATTTCCTAAGCGATACATGAGCCCGAATCCTGCCGGAACCACCGGGGCTGATTTGAATTTTTTTGCCGGGTTATCGGTATTGATAGTCGCAGCATCATACACTTTATTGATCAGCTCGGTATACCATCCGGCATAGCCAATTCCAACGGTACCATAAATAAAAAGTTTCCTGGAATTCCTGTAAGGAGAAAAGAGATTGGAAAAATTAATCTGGGCGTTGAGTGATCCTTCAGTAAGAATACCTGTGAAGGCATCCTGCACATTCGTTCCTTCCGCAGCGGTTGTCTTTGCCCCATTGAGCCAGGAACCGAGAAACTGTAACCTCAACCCGAAAACATTGGTCACCTGGTATTCTGTAAACAGGCCGGCTGCAAAACTTATACTCTTTTCCGGAAGGAATTTACTGGAATTAAGGTCGCCATAATAAAAGTCAGGGCCGAGATTGAGCCCGATACGCCATCTTCTGGCGAATCCCGGATCGGGGCCTGTATTTACCTGGGTCTTCTGCGCATATAGTTCAGTTGCAAAACAGCCAACAAATACAAGAAAGAGAAGGGATCGGTAAACACTTTTCATCCATGATAATTAAAACCTGTCAAATATATTATTATCAGCAACTGTTATTACATTGCCATATACCAATATTTCAACATCTTTATTAACACGTGACGCGTGACACGTGCCGTGTGACTTGTGACAAAAAAGCCCTCCCGGGTATACCTGAGAGGGCTCTTATATGCTCCATTGAGTTTTATCGGGCGTACTTAAAATCTTTTCCCAGGTATTTTGCGGTACTTCCCAGCTGTTCCTCAATCCGAAGAAGCTGGTTATACTTGGCGATCCGATCAGTTCGGCAAGCCGATCCGGTTTTGATCTGACCGGTATTCAGCGCTACGGCAAGATCAGCAATGGTCACATCTTCGGTTTCACCCGAACGATGGCTCATCACCGCCGTATAACTGCTACGGAAAGCCATGTTCACGGCATTGATGGTTTCGGTGAGGGTGCCAATCTGGTTTACTTTTATAAGGATAGAATTTGCAATACCCTTTTTAATACCCTGGGCCAACCGCTCTACATTGGTGACAAAAAGATCATCTCCAACCAGTTGTATCTTACTACCCAGCTCTTTGGTCATTAATTTCCATCCGTCCCAGTCGTCTTCGGCCATACCATCCTCTATTGATATAATTGGATACCTTTTCGCCCAGTCTTTCCAAAAAGCCACCATTTCAGAAGGTTTCAGCTTTTCACCGGTCGATTTCTTAAGGTGGTATACATTCTCTTCAGGAATAAAATATTCTGATGAGGCAGGGTCAAGCGCAATATAAATATCCTCACCTGGTTTATATCCGGATATCTCAATGGCCTTCATGATCACCTTAAGCGCCTCTTCATTAGACTTTAAGTTCGGAGCAAAACCACCTTCATCACCTACGTTGGTAGAATATTTGCCTTTCTTCAGAACCGCCTTCAGGTTATGAAAGACCTCTGCCCCCATGCGAATTGCTTCGCTGAATGAGGAGGCTCCAACCGGCATGATCATGAATTCCTGGAAATCGATCGAATTATCGGCATGAGATCCTCCATTAAGGATATTCATCATTGGGATTGGCAGTGTCTGGGCAGAAACACCTCCCACATAACGATACAATTCCTGCCCTGTAACCTGGGCAGCGGCATGTGCTGCAGCCAGCGATACACCAAGAATTGCATTTGCACCAAGTTTTCCCTTATTCGGAGTCCCGTCAAGTTCGATGAGTTTGTTATCGATCTCGATCTGGTCGGTTACAAACATACCCTGAAGCTCGTCGGCAATGATATTATTTACATTATGAACAGCTTTCAGGACCCCTTTCCCAAGGTAAAATTTTTTGTCACCGTCGCGCAGTTCAACGGCTTCATGAATTCCGGTACTTGCCCCCGAAGGAACAGCGGCACGGCCCATCACACCACTATCGGTTATGAGGTCAACTTCAATTGTGGGATTCCCTCTGGAATCAAGAATCTGGCGGGCATGAATCGATAAAATGGTACTCATAGTCGTATGTTTTAATTTTCGTTTGGATTTAAAACAAAAAAGGACAACATAATATCTTATGTTATCCTTTCCTGGTATCAGGTATGCAAAATTGTTTTCAAGAGACTAAGCTTCAGGTTTTTCCTCTGTTGCTTTTGTGATGGCTTCCGGTTCGGCTTCTTCAACCGGCACTTCAGCTTCCTTGACAGGTGCTTCGGCTTCCTTAGCAGGAGCTTCGGCTTCCTTTTTGGCAGCTTTTTTCGCCTTGTTTTCAGTTTCGGCTTTCACTTCAGCTTCACCCTCAGCTTTTTTCTTGGCACTGCTTCTGCGACGACGAGTGGATTTGCCTTTTGCGTCGTCTTTGGCGCTGATCATCGCCTCATTATAATCGACCAGTTCGATCAGGCACATTTCAGCATTGTCGCCAAAACGTTTACCGGTTTTCAGAATACGGGTATAACCACCTGGGCGGTCCATAATCTTTTTCGAGATTTCGCGGAAAAGTTCAGTAACGGCCTCCTTACTTTGAAGGTGACTGAAAACCAGACGACGAGAGTGCGTGGTGTCATCCTTCGATTTGGTAAGCAGGGGTTCCACGTAGATGCGAAGGGCCTTTGCCTTTGCAACGGTAGTGTGGATCCTTTTATGGATGATAAGTGAAGCAGCCATATTGGAAAGCATGGCTTTCCGGTGCGCACTTTTTCTTCCTAAATGGTTTATTTTTTTCTGGTGTCTCATTTCAATTAATCCTTATCTAATTTATATTTTGCAGTATTCATCCCAAATTCCAGCCCCTTTGACTTAACAAGTTCTTCAAGCTCGGTGAGAGACTTCTTTCCGAAGTTGCGAAATTTCAAAAGATCATTCTTGTTAAATGCTACCAGGTCGCCCAGTGATTCAACATCGGCAGCTTTCAGGCAGTTCAGTGCACGGACACTGAGATCCATATCCACCAACTTGGTTTTAAGCAGTTGGCGAATGTGCAGTGAAGTTTCATCAAATTCCTCAGTTACAGTTTTTTCAGCTGAATCGAGCGTGATCTTCTCATCAGAAAATAACATAAAATGGTGAATAAGAATCTTAGCAGCTTCTTTCAGGGCATTCTTAGGCTGTATCGAACCATCCGTAACAACTTCCAGAATGAGCTTCTCATAGTCGGTTTTCTGTTCAACGCGGAAGTTCTCGACATCAAATTTGACGTTCTTGATGGGTGTATGAACCGAGTCAATAGCGATACGACCGATGGAGGTACTCAGCGTCTTATTCTCTTCGGCAGGCACATAACCACGGCCTTTATCAACAGAAAGCTCTACGGTGAGTTTAACTGTTGGTTCCATGTGACAAACCACGATTTCGGGGTTCAGCACCTGGAAAACAGAAAGGAATTTATTAATGTCACCCGCTTTGAACTCTTTCTGCTGGGCAATAATAACAGTAACTTTTTCTGAACCTTCTGTTTCAATAAGTCTTTTGAAACGGATTTGCTTCAGGTTAAGGATGATTTCCGTGACATCTTCGATAACGCCCTTGATGGTCGAAAATTCCTGGTCAACGCCTTCTATTTTAACAGATGTGACGGCGAATCCCTCCAGTGAGGAGAGCAGGATTCTTCTGAGCGCGTTTCCGATGGTAACACCAAAACCAGGCTCGAGCGGACGAAATTCGAATACTCCGCGGCAATCATCGGCTTCCACCATGATTACCTTGTCAGGTTTCTGGAACGGTAATATTGCCA
>CAYHCQ010000045.1:0-23016 GCA_964355115.1 uncultured Prolixibacteraceae bacterium
GCTGATGCCTTTCTGCGCCCGTTTGTACATCGGTTCGCTGGTTATGTCTTCATCATCGAGGTATACAATGCCCGACAAGGGTTTGATAAGGCCTACGATGATGTAGAAAGAGGTTGTTTTCCCGGCGCCGTTGGGGCCAAGCAGTCCAACAATTTCACCCTGGTTGAGTTCGATCGAAACCTCGTTGACCACAGTACGTTTGCGGTATTTCTTTACAATCTTTTCGGTACGGAGAATCATGGGTCGGGTTTATAAAATTCCTTCGCGGAGGATATCATGGAGATGGATCACCCCTTTGTACTTTGTTTTATCAACGACGAGCAGCTGGGTAATGTTGTTCTGCCTCATAATCGATAAGGCTTCCACCACCAGGGTAGCTGGTTCGATTGTGCGTGGGCGCTTCGTCATGATATCCTGGGCACAGAGTTTCGTGATGTCGGAGTTTTTTTCGAGCATACGCCGAAGGTCGCCGTCGGTTACCACCCCAACAAGCTTTGTCCCCTTTAAAACAGCAGTTGCGCCGAGTCTTTTTGAGGAAATTTCCAGGATCACCGTTTTGATATTATCATTATACATTACCTTTGGCGCCTGATTGCTGATATAGAGATCTGCCACTTTCAGGTACATCTGCTTGCCCAGTGCACCTCCGGGATGTAGCCGTGCAAAGTCGCCGGCTGTAAATCCCCGGGCTTCGAGCAGACAAACCGCCAGCGCATCGCCCATTACCATTTGGGCAGTTGTGCTTGAAGTAGGTGCAAGATTGTTCGGGCAGGCTTCCCTTGGAACCGTTGTATCGATCACGCAGTCGGCCTGTTTGGCCAGGTACGATTTTGTATTGCCGACAATGGCGATGAGTGAACTGCCATACTCTTTCAGAAGAGGTACAAGAACCTTGATCTCGGGAGTTTCACCGCTCTTTGAAATGCACAATACCACATCTTCTTTGAGGATCGTTCCCAGGTCGCCATGAATTGCATCGGCGGCATGCATAAAGATGGCAGGGGTTCCTGTAGAGTTGAATGTGGCAACGATCTTTTGTCCGATGATGGCGCTTTTGCCGATGCCGGTAACAACCACCCGTCCGCGTGATGCAAGAATAAGTTCGACACTTTGCAGGAACCCTTCATCGACCGATTTAATCAGTCCGGAGATTGCACTGGCTTCGGCTTTTATCGTTTCGGTAGCAATGGATTTTATAGCCTTTGAATTTTTCAAAGCACAATTTTTTTTAAAAATATTTGTTTGTTTCAGACCATTTCTGCTTATATTTGTATATAAGCGTATTAATTCTTTAAAAATCAAGTTACCCTGAGCAAAAGTACAAAAATAAATCCGGGCCAGAAAATGGCTGCCGGTATGGGAGAGCGCAAACTGCAGGAAACCCTGAAAAAGGTTTTCGGGTTCGACAGCTTCAAGGGGAACCAGGAGGCCATCATTGAGAGTGTATTGGCCAACAAGGATGCTTTTGTCATCATGCCCACCGGCGGAGGTAAGTCGCTTTGCTATCAGCTTCCAGCCCTTATCAAGCCAGGAACCGCAATCATCGTATCGCCGTTGATTGCCCTGATGAAGAACCAGGTGGATTCGATGCGCAGTTTCGGAACCGAGAACGATGTGGCCCACTTCATGAACTCTTCTCTTACCCGCCAGGAGATCACGCAGGTGAAACAGGATATCGTGGATGGAAAGACCAAGCTGCTTTACGTGGCTCCTGAAACCATTACCAAAGAGGAGAATGTTGAGTTCCTGAAAAATATTGAGATATCCTTCTATGCCATTGATGAGGCCCACTGTATTTCGGAGTGGGGACATGATTTCCGTCCCGAGTACCGTAGGCTGAGACCCATCATCGATTCCATCGGGCAAAAAGTTCCGGTTATCGCACTTACGGCCACCGCTACCCCCAAGGTTCAGCTCGACATTCAGAAGAACCTGAACATGATGGACGCAGATGTCTACCTCTCCTCTTTCAACAGGCCCAACCTCTACTATGAAGTAAAGGCGAAGACCAAGAATGTGGCAAAAGACATCATCAAGTTCATCAAGGGTCACACCGGAAAGTCGGGTATCGTTTATTGCCTGAGCAGAAAGAAAGTTGAAGAGCTGGCAGAAACCTTCGTGGTGAACGGAATCAAAGCCCTCCCTTATCACGCCGGGCTGGATGCTTCAACCCGCCGCCAGAATCAGGATAAATTCCTGATGGAGGAGGTTGATGTGATTGTCGCCACCATTGCCTTTGGCATGGGGATCGACAAGCCCGATGTTCGATTCGTCATTCACTACGATATGCCGAAAAGTCTTGAAGGCTATTACCAGGAGACGGGCAGGTCGGGTCGCGACGACGGCGAAGGAAACTGCATTGCGTTTTACAGTTACGATGACATCCAGAAACTGGAGAAATTCCTGAAAGGCAAATCGGTTGCAGAGCAGGAGATTGCCAAGCAGTTGCTGATGGAAACGGTTGCCTACAGTGAATCTTCAGTGTGCCGCAGAAAGCAGTTGCTTCATTATTTCGGTGAAATTGCAAAGGAAGATAACTGCCAGAATTGCGATAACTGCATGCATCCGAAGAAAAAATTCGAAGGGAAACAGTATGTACAGCTCGTTCTGGAGGCTGTTCTTGCCGTGAAGCAACAATTCAAGAACAAGCACATCATCAACATACTGCTTGGCAAGAGTACGGCATCGATGAAATCCTACAAGCACAACAAGCTTGAGGTTTTCGGAAAGGGGGCCGACCGGGATGAGAAATTCTGGAATGCCGTAATCAGGCAGACCCTGATTGAGCGGCTGCTTACCAAAGATATCGAGAATTACGGACTGCTTAAGATCAGTGCCGAAGGGTCTGCGTTCCTCAAAAATCCATTCTCGATCATGCTGGTCGACGACCACGATTTCGAGAACCCTGAGGATGAAGAACTTTTCGAAGCCCTGGGATCGAAGAGCAGTACTGCCGACAAAACCCTTTTTGCCTTGCTTAAAGACCTCCGCAAGGAGATCGCCCGCAAGGAAAAACTTCCGCCATTTGTTATCTTTCAGGATCCATCGCTCGAAGACATGGCGATCCAGTATCCGATCGTGGTTGACGAACTCAAGCAGATTACGGGGGTTGGTTCAGGCAAAGCGCTGAAGTACGGAAAACCCTTTCTCGAACTGATCAAGGATTATGTGGAGGAGAATGAGATCATCAGGCCCATGGATATGGTAGTAAAATCGGTGATCAACAAATCTGGCATCAAAGTATTCATCATCCAGAGCATCGACCGGAAAGTTTCGCTTGAAGACATTGCCCTGGCCAAGAACCTGACTTTCGACGACCTTCTTACCGAGATCGAGAGCATTGTCGGGTCGGGGACCAAAATTGACATTAAATATTATATCGACGAATTTGTTGATCCTTACCACCAGGAAGAGATCTTTGAATATTTCCGCAAAGCAGAATCAGATTCCATCGGCGAAGCCCTCAAGGAGTTGGGTGAAGACGAATTTACCGAGGAGGAGATCCGTTTGATGCGAATCAAATTCATGTCAGAATTAGGTAACTAAACAAAAAAAGCATGCAAGACGACAATAGGTTTTTCACATTTAATCTCAACACTGTGCTCAGCCTGATTTTGCTGGGAGGACTGATTGTGCTTTATGTATTGCACTTTGGCAATAAAAAGGAGGCGGTTCACGGCCTTGCTGTTCCGATTCAGAAGTCGGGAGGCAAATCCCTGTCAATAGTTTTCGTAAACACCGATTCACTAAACACTCAGTATGATTTTGTAAAGGTACTGAGGCGCGATCTTGAGGCCACTGCCAAGAAACTGCAGAATGAGGTGATGGCTGAGCAGTCGGCCCTGGAAAAGGAGGCCAATGATTTCCAGCAAAAGATGGGGGCCAATGCAATTCCCGAAGACAGGGCCAAGGTTATTTACGAGCAGCTGATGCAGAAGCAGCAGGCCCTGATGCAGAAGAAGGAGATGTATACTCAGCGCATCGCGGAGCAGGAGACCAATATGAACGTGCGCCTTGTCGACAGCGTTACGAATTTTCTTCGCCGCTTTAACCGTCAGTACAATTTCGATTACATCATGGGCTATAAGTATGGTGGCGAGATACTTGTCTCGAATGACACCCTCGACATTACCCGTTCGGTTGTTGATGCTTTGAATGCAGAGTACCTGTTGAAGAAAAAATAATCCTCCGGATGAAATACACGGTGATCTCTCTTTTTATTTCACTGCTTTTCATACAGGGGTGTGGTGGCGATAAGCATGAGTCTTCCGCGAAAAACAGCATGCCTGCAGATTCTATCCTGTCACGCGACAGGATGATCCTGCTGCTCACCGATGTGCAGATTGCAGAAGGTGCCTTATTGCACAACCGAAACCTTGGCAAGGAGCGCCTGGCCAATGTGGAGTTTTACTATGCAGGCATTTTTCACAAGTACAGGATTTCCAGGAGCTGCTACCTGGCCAACCTGAAACATTACCAGCAGGATCCCGCCGGATTTGTGAAGATTTACAATGCAGTGGTTCAGAAAATCACAGAGAGGGAGAAGAATTACGATCCTAAGGGGAGGTCAAAGCTTGGTGTAAATAGCAACCGCATTGATTAAATTAGCCCCGTCGTTGATCGTATAATTCCAGTTGATTTTTGTGGTGCCCGACATGGTGCCGCTGCCGTTGATAATCCATCCGTCGCCAATGGTCTGGTTCGGATCGAGTGTAATATTATTGCCTGAAACAGAGGCGCCCGCTGCAACTCCTGCCGAACCTGTATTTGCAAAGTTTGAGATAAAAACACCGTTGGTCGAATTCGGATCAGAACTTATGGTGACCACATAGGTGAGTTTAGTCCATGTTTCATTCACACTCCAGCGGCCCAGGTAGGCTGTCCGTGCATCGGTAGGGCTGGGGTCAGGGTTGCTTTCACCGGTACAGGCAACAAAAAGCTGGCTTGCAAAAAGGAGCCAGAGGGCGGCAAGAAAATATCTGCTTTTCATAGGTTGCTTTTTTGTGATAACATTTGATATTACGTAATTTCATCTACAATATTGTCGGCAAGCCTGCTGGCACCTATCCGGAACAGGTCGGCGGTGATCCATTCCCTTCCGAGTACCCCGTTAACAAGCTGGTAATATCCCAGTGCCTGGTTGGTTTGGGCGATACCGCCTGCCGGTTTGATGCCGATTTTTTTTCCTGATTTCCTGAAATGTGCCAGGATTACCTGCAGCATTATATATACGGCCTCTTCGGTAGCTGCCGGAGTTACTTTTCCGGTGCTTGTCTTGATGAAGTCGGCGCCGGCTTCAATAGCAATTTCACTTGCCTTTGCGATATTTTCAGCTGTTCCGAGTTCGCCCGTCTCCAGGATCACCTTCAGGGTTTTATCGCCTGCGGCTTCGCGGATCAGGTCAAGTTCGCGGAATACCACATGGTACTTTCTGTCGAGGAGAGTTCCGCGTGAGATCACCACATCGATTTCATCTGCACCTTCGCCTACCGCATATTTCACCTCTTCCAGCTTGGTTTTCAGCGGCATCTGACCATGCGGGAAGCCTGCAGCAACGGTAGCAATTCTGATTGGCGACCCTTTCAGTGCATGCTTTGCAGTTGCAATAAACGGCGGGTAGATGCAGACCGCCGCCGGATAAGGAAGCCCTTGTTCGCCAAATGACAGGGCTTTCAGGCAAAGTTTTCTGATTTTTTCGGGATTGTCGGTGCCATCCAATGAGGTGTAATCCATCAGGGAGAACACTTCCCTGAGAAGAATATCCCGGTTGGGGAGAATCTGCTGCCTGCCAAGCAAAGTTTTTACATCCTCTTCTGTATTGGTGAAGTTAATGCCGGAGAGAAGGGAAAAGGAAAACATGGGGCTTGCAGGATTAGAAGCTGAAGCTGAGACCCAGACTGGGCATCAAAGGCAGCTGATCGATACGGGTGTATGAAACCCTGTCGAAATAAAAAATATTTTGCTGGTTCAGTGCATTGGTTACACTCAGACTGATTTCCAGTTTTGTGGTTTTTCCGAGGAAAAAAGTCTTTTTCAGGTTTACATCGAGGCGGCTGTAATAGGGCAGCCTGCCCTTGTCGTAATCTCCATAAAGTATGCCGAGCGAACCGTTTGTATTGGAATAACTTCCACCCATATTGGAAAAGGTGATCATTTCGTAGAAGCCCTGGGTTTGCGTAAACGGGAAACCCGATCCGTAGTTGTAACGTACATCCAGCTCCCAGGTGGATTTTTTTCCAAAGAGGAAGGTGGAGACTATATTCAGATTGTGCCTGCGGTCGTAGGGTGGAACATAAGTACTGTTGCCATCGCTGCGGTGAATAAAACCAAGCGAATAGGTAACCCAGAAATGGAGCTTCTTCCAGTCGTATTTCAATGACACATCCAATCCCTCGGCATCCCCGGTTTCATAAACAAAGTCCTTCTTCAAAACGTCGGGACGGTTTGCATTTTCGGGGGAGTCGTTGTAGAGCTTGTTCCGGTTGAGCGTGATCAGTAAAGGATAATATTTGTAGTATCCTTCAACATTCAGCGACAGGTTCTGGAGGATATCCCATTCAAACCCTAGAACAACCTGGTCGGATTTTTGAAGTTTACTGTTTACCTCCTGTCCGTCGAAGGTGCTGGGCAGGTTTTCGGGGCTTGAAAGGAAACCATAGAACAGGTTCACGACATCCCTGTCGTACGTAGTACTTATAAGATTCTGAGAATACATGCCTGCAGCCATTTTCAGGCGGAAATGCCTGGCGAGGTTCCATTTGGCGGAGATGCGTGGTTCCAGCGAAATTTCTCCAAGCGACGCATAATACTGCATCCTGATACCGGGTTCAACGATGAATTTGCCAGGCATCCACTTGTATTTTACGAACAAAGAAACCTCTGTATTGTTCTGGGTGTAATCTATCTTGCGGTTCAATGAATTGTAGAAGTCGAACACGGTTTTATAACCAGCAAGTTCAAGTCCGTATTTCAGGGCATCCCTGCCAAAGAAATAGGTAAAGTTTAGTCCGCCGTTAAAGCCGCCGATGGAGCTTGAACGCCCTGGCATACCTGATTGCTGTAGGGTAACCTTGTATTTCGAGTAGGCGAAATTGCCTTCAATCAGCACCGAACTTTTTCCCGGGATGGCGAGAAAATTCAAGCCACCGCCATAGGAGTCCCAGTTGTAATTCTGAAGGATTTTATAGTTGACTTTATCGGTGAAATCGAAACCAAAGAAGCTTACTTTACTTCCGTTGGAGGTATTAAGCGCTATTTTTCCGTAGATGTCGAGATAGTTATAGGGAAGTCCGTTCTCATCAATATAGCTGTAAAAGATCTTGCTGGATTGCTGAAGGTAGGAATTCTTGATGGAAAGGATGAAGGATGCGCTTAAGTCGTCCTCGTTTTTTGGTTTATGGATTGGGCCTTCAAACAATGCTTTTGCCCCGAATGTGCTGATGTCGAACTTGCCGGCGAAACGGTTCTTGTTTCCGTCGCGGGTGGCGATGTCCATCACGGAAGAGATACGTCCGCCATATTCGGCACCATAGGCACCGGTATATACTTCCACATTCTTGAGCATATCGACATCAAAAACCGAAAAGAGCCCGATGGAGTGAAAGGGCTGATACACCAGCATCCCGTCGTAGAGAACTTTATTCTGGATGGGGGGACCGCCGCGGATATAGAGCTGTCCGCCCTGGTCGCCGGTAAAAATTACGCCAGGCAGCACCTGCAGGTACTGTGCAAGGTCGGGAGTTCCTCCGATGGTAGGGATCTGAGAGATCTCCTTGGGTGTGATTTTTATTATACTCGTCTGGGTCTCCCTTACCTTGTCCTGCCGGAATGCGGAAACGCTGATTTCGGCCAGGCTGACAGAGGATTTGGTAAGGTAGAGCTTCTTCGTAATAAGTTCGCCTGCTGCGAGTGTAACGGGCATTTTCAGCGTGTCGAACCCCACGTAGGTGACCATCAGAGTATAGGTTCCGGGGGGGATACGGGTGATGGCAAAATACCCGTTGGCGTCGGTCGGAGCCCCGATCGAAGTCCGGGCCAGGTAGACATTCGTAAAAAGCACCGGCTCACCTGATTCCTGTTCGTAAACAAATCCGCGGATCGAAGCATTTTGCTGGGCCATACTGTTGTTGCAAAATGCAGCAGACAACAGCGTCAGGAGCAGTGGCAGAAGCAGGCGGAAACAAACCTTCATAAGACGGGATTAACAGGAAAGGGAGTAATGCATCGATGTGCGCATTCTGGTCACAAAATTATGGATATTTGCTGAGGAAAAAAAGCAAAATCGCCATTGTCAGGCAATTCACAATACAGAAAATATACTTACTTTTGTCCAACTCCAACTTGTTTATTTCAGTCTATGCAGAAGAAACTGTTATTAGGGGATGAAGCGATAGCCCAGGGGGCTCTTGATTCAGGAATGTCAGGCATTTACGCTTATCCCGGTACTCCCTCCACCGAAATTACTGAATACGTCCAGAATTCGAAAACGGCTCGTGAGAACGGCGTTCGTTCCAGCTGGTCGACCAATGAAAAAACAGCCATGGAAGCTGCCCTCGGCATGTCGTATGCCGGAAAGCGTGCCATGGTATGCATGAAGCACGTAGGTTTGAATGTAGCTGCCGACCCGTTTATCAATTCGGCAATAACCGGTGCCAATGGCGGACTCATCGTAGTATCGGCCGACGATCCGTCGATGCATTCCTCACAGAATGAGCAGGATTCAAGGTTTTATGGAAAATTCGCCATGGTTCCGATTCTTGAGCCCGGAAATCAGCAGGAGGCTTATGATATGGTGCGTTACGGCTTCGATTTCTCGGAGAAATACAGGATTCCGGTTCTGATGCGCATCACCACCCGCATGGCCCATTCACGCTCAGGGGTTGTACTGCGGCCTCCGAGGGAGCAAAATGAACTGAAGCTTCCTTCCGATATGCGGCAGTTTGTACTCCTGCCCAGCATCGCCAGGAAACGTTATAAAAATCTGCTGAAGGATCACTCGGCCTTCATCGAGGAATCGGAAAAATCTCCCTTCAACGTTTATATCGACGGTCCCGACAAATCAAAAGGAATTATTGTTTGCGGCCTGGCTTATAATTACCTGCTGGAAAATTATCCTGACCGGAAAATTCCTTTCCCGGTGCTCAAGATCGGCCAGTACCCGATGCCACGTCAATCGGTTGAAAAGATGGCCGATGAATGTGCAGAACTCCTCGTGATCGAAGATGGATATCCCATTATCGAGGAACTCCTGAAGGGCTATCTGGGCCGCGGTCCGAAAGTATGCGGACGACTCGACGGCACCTTGCCCCGCGATGGGGAGTTGAATCCCAACCTGGTGGCAGTGGCCCTGGGCAAGGAGGATACCTTTGGTCTCCCGGTTCCCGACCTTGTGGTAGGACGGCCACCGCAGCTTTGCAGCGGTTGTCCGCACATCGACTCCTATTATGCCCTAACCGAAGCGCTTGGTCAGCTGGCCAACGGACGTGTTTTCTCCGATATCGGCTGCTATACCCTGGGCGCCCTGAAGCCATACGAAGCGATCAACTCCTGCGTTGACATGGGCGCATCCATCACCATGGCCAAAGGGGCTGCCGATGCCGGTATGATTCCGGCTGTTGCTGTAATAGGCGACTCTACCTTCACCCATTCGGGCATTACAGGGTTACTGGACGCTGTTATTGACAAATCACCCATCACCATTATGATCCTCGACAACGGCACCACGGGAATGACCGGTGGCCAGGAGTCGCATGCCTTAGGGAAGATCGAAGATATCTGCAGGGGAGTTGGGGTTGAGGAGGCACACATCAGGGTTTTGAAGCCGCTCAAGAAATACCATGACGAGAATGTTCAGGCACTGAAAGACGAGCTGGCTTACAATGGAGTTTCGGTAATAATTCCCCGCCGCGAATGTATCGTGGCCATCGACAAGCGGATGCGTGATAAGTTCAAGAACAAATAACTAACCCGACGGATGAAAAAAGACATTATACTGGCAGGTGTGGGCGGACAGGGTATCATCTCTATCGCGTCGGTCATCGGCTATGCAGCACTCGCGCAGGACATGTACCTGAAACAATCGGAGGTTCACGGAATGAGCCAGAGGGGCGGCGATGTTATGTCGAACCTAAGGATTTCCGACAATGATATTGCCTCCGACCTTATTCCTTTCGGCCAGGCAGATATGATCATTTCCATTGAACCCCTCGAATCGCTCCGTTATCTTCCCTATCTGTCGAAGGACGGCTGGGTCATTACCAATACGAGGCCTTTCAATAACATTCCCAACTATCCGCCAATAGAACTGGTACTGGCAGAGGTGGGTAAGGTTCCTCATCACATCGCGCTCGACGCGGAAACCATGGCCAAAGAGGCAGGTTCTTCCAAGGCTGCGAATATTGTTATCCTTGGTGCCGCATCACCCTTTCTCGGCATGGCATATGAGAAATTCGAGAAGGCAATACAATATATTTTCAGGAAAAAGGGTGATAAGGTGATCGAAATGAATTTACTTGCGCTCAGGGCGGGGCATGATTTTGCACTTGGGCACATGTAATTATTTTCATATATTTGTATAATTATACCATATTTGATTCATAGCAATATGAGGATATTACAACGTAAACTGGCACACTATACCGAGCCGCAAAAGGTCGAAAAGATGGGGATTTATCCCTTCTTCAGGATGATCGAATCCGATCAGGACACCGTCGTTACCATGGGCGGAAGAAAGGTGCTTATGTTTGGTTCAAACAGCTACATGGGCCTTACAAACCACCCGAAAATCAAAGAGGCTGCGATCAACGCTACCAAGAAGTACGGAACAGGTTGTGCCGGATCGCGATTCCTGAACGGAACCCTCGACATTCATATAGAACTGGAAAATAAACTGGCTGCTTTTGTCGGTAAAGATGCTGCGCTTGTTTTCAGTACCGGTTTTCAGGTTAACCTGGGGGTTATTCCAACTGTTACCGGTCGCAATGATTATCTCCTGATCGATGAACTTGACCACGCCTCGATCATTGAAGCCACCCGCCTCTCCTTTGCGAAAGTGCTTAAATACAGGCATAACGACATGGTTTCGCTGGAGCGAATCCTCAAAAGATGCGAGCCCAACCGCATTAAACTCATTATTGTCGACGGCGTTTTCAGCATGGATGGCGACATTGCCAATCTACCCGAGATCGTGCGCCTTGCCGACAAATATGAGGCTACGATCATGGTCGACGATGCACATTCCATAGGAGTTCTTGGAAAACATGGTTCAGGAACCGCGTCGCATTTCGGTCTTACAAAAGAGGTAGACCTTATCATGGGGACCTTTTCCAAATCGCTTGCTGCACTCGGAGGCTTCATAGCCAGCGATTTCGAAACAATAAACTTTATCAAACATCATTCGCGCACACTCATCTTCAGCGCATCGGCTACTCCTGCGTCAGCAGCAGCCGTGCTTGCCGCCCTCGAAATCATCAGAGATGAACCCGAAAGGATGGAGAACCTGTGGGCCGTTACCCATTATGCCATCGAAAATTTCCGGAACCTTGGATTCGATATCGGCAACACAGTAACGCCAATTATCCCACTCTATATCCGCGACAATCTTAAAACCCTCACCATCACCAGGATGCTTCTCGATGAAGGAATTTTTGTCAATCCTGTAGTTGCACCTGCAGTAAGTAAGGACAATACCCTGATCCGCTTTTCCCTCATGGCAACCCATACCAAACAACAGGTGGATATTGCACTGGAAAAGTTCCAGAAACTGGGAAAAAAGTTGCATATCATCTGATGTTTATATCCGGAACATGGAAGTTGAACTAAAAAAAGTAGAAAACAAAAGGGATCTCAAACGGTTCATCGCATACCAATACAAACTTTACAAAGGCAATAAATACTGGTGTCCTCCCATGAGGATGGACGAAATGAACACCTTAAGCAGGGCAAAAAACCCTGCTTTCGATTTTTGTGAAGCTGAGTATTGGATTGCTTACAGGAATGGTGAACCTGTCGGACGCATCGCCGGGATCATCAACCACAAAGCCAACGAGCGGTGGAATGAAAAGCTGGTTCGCTTCGGCTGGATTGATTTCATTGACGATGCTGAGGTCTCCAGAATCCTTTTAGAGACTGTTCAGGAGTGGGGAAGGATGAAGGGAATGGAGGGTATTCATGGTCCGCTGGGTTTCTCCGATATGGATAATGAGGGCATGCTGATAAAAGGGTTTGAGGAGATGGCAACCCTTGCTTCCATTTACAACTATCCCTATTATGTAAGTCACATGGAACAGCTGGGGTTCGCCAAGGCTGCCGACTGGGTGCAATACGAATTCGACATCCCGCCAACGATACCCGAAAAGGTTGACAGGCTTTCAGTTCTCGTGCAGGAGAAGTACAAACTTCGCATTATCAGGGCAAAGAAATCAAAAGAACTGCTGCCCTATGCCCCTAAGATGTTCAAAACCCTGAACCTCGCTTTTGACGAACTTTACGGATACACGGCCCTTACCCAGAAACAGATGGACATGTATGTCAAAGCCTATTTTGGTTTTGTGCGCCCCGAATATGTCACCTTCGTTGTGGATGAGAAGGATGATGTTGTCGGTTTTGGTGTTTCCATGCCATCGCTCACAAAGGCATTGCAGAAATGCGACGGGAAGCTCTTTCCTTTCGGATTCATTTATATTCTGCGGGCCATACGTAAGAACAATATAATCGACATGTACCTCAACGGAGTACGGCCCGACTATCATGGTAAGGGTGTGAATGCCTTATATTACAACGAAATGCACCGGGCTTACATCAAAGGGGGAATTACCAAAGCAGTAACCAACCCGCAGCTTGAGGACAATGCCAAGGCGCTTACCATCTGGAAGAACTTCAACGGCCGGCAGCATCTGACAAGACGTTGCTGGATCAAACACTTCGAAAATGGAGGAGTAACGAGTTAGTGAAATTGTCACGCGTCACGCGTCACGTGTCACGATAATATGATAACAAAATGGCCAACGTTTTAATCACCGGTGCGAGCGGTTTTATCGGCAGTTTTCTTGTTGAAGAAGGGCTGAAGCGTAATTTTACAGTGTACGCCGGCATCCGGAAATCGAGTTCGCGTGGCTACCTGCAGGATCCAGGGATCAAATTTGCAGAGTTTGATTTTTCGTCGGAAGCGAGTGTCAGGAAAACCCTTGAGGAATATAAAAAGGAGAACATCCGGTTCGATTATATTATTCACAATGCCGGCGTAACCAAAGCCAAAAGAAAAGAGCAGTTCTTAGAGGTAAACCATGGCAACACCCGGAATTTCATCGACGCTTTGATCGGTTGCGGAATGGTACCGGAGAAGTTTATCTTTATAAGCAGTCTTGCTGCCTATGGCCCGGGCGATCCGTCTACAGGTAAGCCTGTTACCCTTGATCAGGAGCCGAAGCCCATAGAACTCTATGGCAAAAGCAAGCTGGAGGCCGAAAGGTACATTACATCCCTTACAGATTTTCCCTGGTTAATTATGAGACCTACAGGCGTTTACGGACCCAAAGAGAAGGACTATTATATTTTTTTCCAGACCATTGGGCGTGGGCTGGAGCCTTATATCGGGTTTAAAAAACAGATTCTCACTTTTATCTATGTGAAGGACCTGGTGAGGGTAATCTTCGATGCCATGGCCTCTGCGGTTGTAAGAAAGGCCTATTTCGTCTCCGACGGAAATGAGTACGATGGGCAGACCTTTGCAGCCATCACCAAGCGGATCATGGGAAAGAAGACCATCCGTTTTACCGTACCGCTTCCCCTTGTTAAACTCATTGCCATTACCGGAGAAACAGTGGCCGGATGGTGGGGAACCATACCCACACTGAATACCGATAAATACAATGTACTGAAGAGCACCAACTGGCGGTGTGAACACGAACCCCTTCAGCGTGATTTCGGTTTTAAAGCCGAATACGACCTTGAAAAAGGGGTCAGGGAGGCCGTTGAATGGTACAAAAAGGAGGGTTGGTTATAACACCCGGCCTATGGCAATCGAAATCAGGGCGGTTGTAACTCCAAAGGAACTCAGGCAGTTCGTCGATTTCCCTTTTACACTTTACCAGGGGAACAAATACTGGTGTCCGCCACTACGGTTTGATGAATTAAATACCCTCTCCCAGAAAAAAAATCCTGCTTTCGAATTTTGTGAAGCCGCTTACTGGATGGCTTACAAGGGCAACATGCCAGTGGGCAGGGTTGCAGCCATTATAAACAGGGAGGCCAATTTAAAATGGAAAGACGATCTGGTGAGGTTTGGCTGGATTGATTTCATTGACGATATAGATGTCACCCGGAAGCTGATCGAAACTGTAAGTGAGTGGGGCAAGGCGCGGGGGATGAAGGGGATTCACGGACCGCTGGGCTTCTGCGATATGGATTATGAAGGGATGCTGATTGAGGGATTTGACGAATTATCGGCCCTTTCGGCAATTTACAACTTCCCATACTACCCGGTACACATGGAGCAGCTTGGGTTTTCGAAGGCCACCGACTGGGTGCAGTTCAAGATCAGGGTACCGGAAGAGGTTCCGGCCAAGGTTGAGCGGATGACTTCAATTGTATTTGAAAAGTATGATCTGCATCTGCTGAAGGCGCAAAAGGCCGCTGAGATCAGGCCCTATGCGAGAAAACTTTTCCTGATGTACAACGATGCCTTCTCAGATCTGTATGGTTTTACGGCGCTTACCAGCCGTCAGATGGATGCCTACACCAAACAGTATTTTGGTTTTATCCGCCCGGAATTTGTATCGCTGGTTCTCGACAGAAAGGACGATGTGGTGGGTTTCGGATTAACCATGCCAAGCCTGGCCAAGGCCCTGCAGAAATGCAACGGATCTCTTTTTCCTTTAGGTTTCCTGCACCTTTACCGCGCGCTGCATAAGAACGATACAATTCACATGTACCTTGTCGGGGTGAGGCCCGATTACCAGGGGAAAGGAGTACTTGCACTTGTTTACCATGAACTGACAAAGGCATATATTAAGGCCGGAATAAAAACGGCCATCACCCATCCTCAGCTGGAGGATAATCTCAAAGCTGTGACCATCTGGAAAAACTATGATGCCCGGGTTCATATCCGGAGACGATGCTGGATTAAAAACATATAAAAAAAAAGGGGTGATCGACGATCACCCCTTTTTTCATTTATTACTTACCAATTGGTTGCCACCAGAGTTTAGTCGACATCTGGTCGCCGCCTACTGCTGCTGCTGCAGCTGTGGCATTCGTTCCGTTTACTGTGAACTCCTGCTGAGGATAGGTCATCCTGTAAGGAATCGTAGTAATGGAGATGAGCGGGGTAAAGAGAATGGGGTTGCCATCGGCATCAACACTGGAGGTCTCTCCCGGTTTGAGAAGGAAGGCGGGCTGGCCGGTACGGTTGTACTCGAACCATGCCTGGTAAGCCTGATCGAAAAAGGCCAGGTACTTCTGAGTCATGACATTTTCCGGTGTGGCTGCGGGAAGAGCTGACATATACTCTTCGGTTAAAGCTTCATAATCGGAAACCCATGATGCATCACGGCCTTCGAGTTCAATGGAAACATCTCTCCAATGTTCGATGGAAGCTCTGACGCCGGCCTCATAATGGGCCTGATCCCAGTTGTTTAGCTCAGAAAGCATGAATTCGACTTCGGCATACTCCATATAAACAGGGGCATACTTAGGATTCAGGATAACGGGAGCATAGGTCGAGGAGTAAGCGGCAGGACCGTAGAAACTGGGGCAGAGTTTCTTTCCCCAGTACTGCTGTGTCTGTCCTTCCGTCATACCATAAGGCATACCTATGTATTTACCACCCCTGGGGCGTGAGTAGACCTGTAACCTCGGGTCAAGCAGACCGGCAAAAGGATTGATCTTGTTGTTGAGGGTATCGTTCTCGCCTTTCAGGAGGTTAACCAGGGTTTTGCAGGTTGTAAAGTCATTACGGGCAGAAGTCCACCATGCATCGTACAACGGCGAGTTGTTGGGGGTTTGTCCGATGTATGCAAATTTGGCATTGTCGGCGTTGGAGTTCATGAGGCCATCTGCACCCACTTCAGCAACGATTTCATTAGCGGTCTTGTATGCTGGCGTTTCGGTACCCGACATACGCATTGCAATACGCAGACGCAGTGAGTTTCCAAACCTTTTCCAGAGGGACATGTCTCCCTCAAATACTACGTCACCGGAGTTGAATCCGCCGTTGTCCTCTACGATCGAGGCAACAGCTGCCGTTAATTCGGTTTGCAGTGAAGCATAGATCTCTGATTGCGTGTCGTATTTCGGGGTCGGGCCTGCCGCGCCTTTGAAAGCTGCGGAGTAGGGAACATTACCATAGGTGTCGACCATTATCTGCATTGCCCAGATTTTAAGAATCGTGGCACAGGCGATCTGGTTGGTGTTGTCGCCGCTGGCACCGGCTTTTGCCTTGGTTTCGGGGTTGGTGTTAAGGTTGATGATCTCCTGCAGGTTCATCATGTCGTGATAGATCAACCTCCAGTACTGGTTGTTGATGTTCTGACGGATGGCAAAGCGATCTTCGGAAGGGTAGTTGCGCTGACACCAGTACTGGGCATAGAGCATGCTCTGACGGCCGCCCCACCACTCATCATAGATGTTGTCGCACAGGCCTTTTTGGGCCATGGTAAATATGGAGGCGGTAGTCACCTCACCGGGGTTGTTGGGATTGGTATTGATCTTATCGAAGTTCTTGGTGCATCCCATAATAAACAGCACCAAAAAGATCCCCAAGGTTAATTTTATAAATGTTTTCATAGTTTGTTCCTCTCAAGATTAAAAGTTAAAGCCTATGTTGAAACCGAATGTCCGGGTCGACGGCAGTCCTGCACCTTCAATACCCTGGATGTTTCCAGAGCTGTTGCTCTGCTCAGGATCGATACCAACCATGGCAGTTCCCCAGGTAGCAAGATTTCTACCGAAGAGACCGATTTTCAGGTTCTGGATGGGGCCTGTGAGTTTGGCAGGAATTGTATAGGAGACCGTGATTTCGCGCAGTTTGATGTAGCTTGCATCGAGCACGTTCTGCATGGCAGGACCATTGTAGTAGTCGGTGGTATAGGTATAGGCGGCAATGTTCTTTGTGTTGGCGCCTGTTACCTGTGCGGTACCGTCGGGGTTGTACATAACTTTACCACCGGCATCGTACTTTGCAACCATAGCGTCGATTACTACGCCATTTTCACGCATTCCGTTTTCGGCCGATTCGGCAAGAATACCGGTATAGGTACCCCACATCTTCGTGGTCGAAAAGAAATTTCCACCCTGTTGAATGTCGATCAGGCAGCGAACATCGAATCCGTAGATCTTGAACTCATTGCCAACACCGAGGTTGAAGTCGGGAAGTACCGAACCCAGCGCTTTAACGGCTGATTTCAGATAACGGCCATTGGAACCAACAACTTTATTTCCATCAGCATCGTAGATAAAGTCGGTGCCCATGAGTTGTCCGTAAGGCTGTCCAACAGCGGCATTCACCGAAATGTTGAAGGGGCCAACGCCAAGCTGCAGATTTTCGATGCCGGGGGCAAGGGAAACAACCTGGTTTCTGTTGCGGGAGTAGTTACCGGTGATTGTCCATTCGAATGTGTTCTTAACGCGAACGGGAACGGCGGTAAGGAAAAGCTCAACACCCTTGTTGGTGATCTCGCCGGCGTTGATAATCTGGCGGGAGTAACCTGAAGCACCGGATACAGCAACCGGGATGATCTGGTTGTTGGAAATTTTGCTGTAGTAGGTGAAGTCGACACCGAGTCGGTTATCGAAGACACGCATTTCGGCGCCAAGTTCCCATGATTTTGTCATTTCAGGTTTCAGCTCAGTATTGTTGAGTGTGGTGGGTAATCCGTACAAACCGTATGGAGGGAAATGGTAAGGAAAACTATTCGGGTCGAGAGCATTGGCATAGGTGAGGGCGATGTTGTAAGGATCGGTATCGTTACCAACTTGAGCCCAGCCGCCTCTGATCTTGGCGAAGCTAAGCCATTTGGCATCTTTTATCACGGGAAGCTCAGAAACAACCCAGCTCAGTGAGAAACTCGGATAGAAGTATGCATCGTCTGCAGCAGGAAGAGTGGATGACCAGTCTTCGCGTCCGGTGATATCGAGGTAGAGCATGCTTCTCCAGGCGAGTGATACACTTCCGTACAAACTGTTGACACGTTTCCAGGTTTTGAAGTCGGTGGCAACATTGGTAAGGGAATTGCTTAAGGTATAGAGTTCCGGGATCAGCAGTCCGCCGATGGTGGAACCTCCGTTGAGTTTATAGGAACGGTCCATCATGTTACCTCCGAAGTTGGCATTCAAACGGAAGTCTTTTCCGAAGGATTTGTCGACCAGGAAGAGGAATTCGGCATTCAACTCGGAGTTGGTGCGAACCTGCTCACGATAGTATGACTGGGAGGCAGAGAAGATAGCTACGCGCTCCTGTGTGCGGAAGGTGTAGTTGTCGAGGTTTACTTTTCCCTGTGCACGCAGCCAGCTGGTGATCTGCCAGGAGAGGCCAACGTTTCCGTAATAACGGTCGCGTTTGTCGTTCTGGTAGTTCATGTTACGGTCCCAGTAAGGGTTATTGGAGTAAGCAGGCGTGGGATCGTCCATGGCTGAACGGTTCCATGAACGCTGTGTTCCGTCGGGATTGATATAGTTGTCCTTCTGAACCATCATGTCGAGCTGACGCTGTCCCCACTGGTTGAAACGTTCAACCGGGTTGATGTCGCCATAACCTGTTTCGGCACGACCTTTGGTTTTGGTGGAGATGTAGTTGATATCGGCAAAGGCCTTTAAAGTTGAGGTAAGGTTTGTGTTGGCACTGAGGTTAACGGTATAGCGGTCGAGGGTTGAATTCGGCATATAACCGGTTGAATTGTAGGTGCCAAGGGCAAGGCGAACCTGGGCATTGTTGCTACCACCTGTGAAGGCGATGTTGTTTGTCCAGCCGAGACCGGTCTTGAAAAAGGTCTTTACATCGTTTTCCGGAGCTTTCCATTCGATCGATTTGCCATAGTTCTCGGTATCCCAGCTGTCGAAGCTGTTCCAGGGCCTGTAATATATAGGTGAGTTGGCATAAGGGGTTCCGGTAAGGTCGATGCCATACCCTTCGAGGTATTGTCCAGCTGTGAGGTTGTAGGCCGGGCCAAAGCTTTCGTCGATGCCGTAGTCCATACCCATGTCAAATGACTGGTAAGGGTTACCGTCGCCGTCAACACCAGGAACCTTGTAGTAACCGGTATTGTCCTCATAGTATTTAACTTCCCAGGTAGCGTCGAGGCCACCGTTACCACCACCATATTCATTCTGGTATTTGGGGAGGTAGGAAACCTGCTCAAAGCTCAGACCGGTGTTGAATTCAATACCGATCGTTTTGCCTTTGGAGGCAGCTCCTTTTTTCGTAGTGATGAGGATAACCCCGTTGGCAGCGCGCGAACCGTAAAGAGCTGCGGCATTGGCGCCCTTCAGAACGGAGATCGTTGCAATGTCGTCGGGATTGATGTCCTGTGCCATGTTACCGTAGTCATAACCACCGGCACCACGGGCAGTATTGGTCGTGTTGAAGTCGCTGTTGTCGAGGATGGTTCCGTCAACTACGAAGAGCGGCTGGTTGTTTCCGGAGATGGAGTTGATACCGCGGATGAGGATGCGGGACGAACCACCCATGTTACCGGTAGCATTGGTAACCTGAACCCCGGCGACTCTACCGGAGAGTGAGTTGATCACATTGGCAGAACCGTCGGTTTGAAGAGCACCGCCTTTAACATCCTGTACGGAGTAGCCGAGCGCTTTCTTTTCACGCGTTACCCCGAGTGCTGTGACCACAACACCTTCGAGCTCCTGTACGCTGGGCTCAAGTGTAACATTTATTACATTGTCGGTACCCATCACAACTTCCTGGGTCTTCATGCCGACATAAGATACCAGCAGTGCAGTCTTGTCGGCGGGAACCACAAGGGTGTAATTTCCGTTAACATCCGTGATTGCACCGACAGCGGTACCCTTAACCAGAATGGTGGCACCGGGAATGCCCGCGCCATCTTCAGAACTTGTTACCTTGCCCGATATGGATCTTTGGGCATGAGCAACTTGCAACCCTATGAATAACATAAGGAATAGTGAAATTGTAAACTTTCTCATTGCAGTTGGTTTTTGTTAGTAAAAATGTTTATAATCAGTGACATGGTTGGGTTTTGGCCCCAGGAAACTACCATTATTTTTCCTGAAGAGGTTTATATATTGGGATGAATTGCCGCCATTGTTACTAATTCAATGCAATTTTACTAATTACTTTTTTTATTACCTACAATAATTTAACAAATATTTGATATTTATTTAACAATCTGTTAACACAGGCATGGCTAATGATTCAGGCATTAAGGTGTGACAATGGTTTTCGGCTTTCCGCAGGATTTTGTAATCGCCTCAGTTACCTAACGATAGACTTAGATGATAGGGTGAATTTCTGAGTTTAATCCGTTTTATACTATATTTGGCGTTGTATATTTGGCGGAAGTAAAAAATAAAATATCACACATTCCGGTATGGTAAACCTTCAGGCTTTCCGATCGATGCCCAAAAGCGATCTTCACAACCACTGCCTTCTCGGTGGAAAGCGTTCGGTCGTCGAAAAATTCTACGGCCGGAAACTGAATCCCTTCAGGGCGGTTAGCTCAGGGATCGGCGATCTGAACCAATGGATCAGCAGTGAACTCCGTCCCTTTTTCAAGATGCCGGGCTCCTTTGAAAAAGGAGTTGAGGCTGCGTTTATACAGGCACGGGCTGATGGTATTGTGCGGCTGGAGATGAGTATCGATGTTTCCTTTGGCAGCATGTTCAACGTGTCGCCTGATCACATTGTGCAAACCCTGCAGTATTATCATCATGCCGTGGATCCGTCCATTGATTTCAGGCCTGAACTTGGTTTCTCGAGAAGCCTTCCTTTGCGTACGCTGCTTGCCCGTTTCGAGCCCTACCTTGGTTCCGGTTATTTCAGGTCTGTTGATTTATACGATGACGAATTTGCGCAACCCATTGCCAATTTCAGGGATTTGTTCAGGTTTGCCAGGCAACAGGGGATGAAGTGCAAGGCCCATGCCGGAGAGTTCGGAAGCGCGGAGTCGGTGCGGGAGGCCGTTGAGCTGCTTGAACTGGATGCGGTTCAGCATGGCATCGGCGCTGCCGGTTCGCCTGAAGTGATGAAGTGGCTGGCCGCAAAGAATATCCCGCTGAATGTGTGCCCGACCAGTAATATCAAACTAAAGAGAATCCGTTCCTACAAAACCCATCCCGTTAGAGTACTGTTTGATCACGGGGTAAGGGTCACAATAAATACCGACGACGCGCTGGTTTTCGGAGATGGCGTTTCGGAACAGTTTCTCAAACTTCTTAAGGCCGGTGTCTTCTCTATGGCGGAGCTGGACCTAATAAGAAGAAATGGGTTGAACGAACCGGTCTCCTGAAATCAGAAAATAAACAGGGCAGCAACACTACTTCAGTTTGCGGAAAAACATTCCGAACAAAACCACCAGCGCTATGTAGAGGCCAGTGGTTGTGAGGGCTGCACGGGGTATGAGGAGTTGGAATGTCGCGAGCGTGAGACAGGTCCCTGCAAGGAGATAATAGCCTGAGCGGCGTAACTTCCACATCAGTATTGAACCGGCCAGGGCAATTGAATTGAGTAGAAATCCTCCCGCGAAAACGAGAAGCAGTTGGGCCGGGGTGAACAGGTCTTCCGGAACATATGTATTAACAACACCGGCGATACGTCCTGACCAGATGGACGAGGCCAGGAAAATTATTGCCACGATTCCAAAATAGACAAAAGAGAACAGGCACAGAACCCTGAGAAAAACAGGTTTTGATTCTGCAGTTTTTTTTTCCTCAATATCAACCGGCCTGATCTCTTCGGTCATGTTAATGCATGTATTTAAGCTGTGTACTAAAGAGGATGATGAATGTCCCCGAGAAGAGGAGGTCAAGAAAATTGGGTCCGGAAAGGTGCATGAAGTACATCGGGGAAATTACGAGCAGTATCTGGAATATTGTATAAACGTGAAATCCTGCTTTTTTCAGCCGCATCATCAGTGCCGCCCCAACAATAGCCCCGATGTAAAAGAACCCGGAAACCAGGAAAAACAGAGGCCTGGTTTCCGTTATCATTTCTATTCCCGGGAGGTTAAACTTATCGGCAAGTTCCTGCATCACCGTTACGAATGTTTCGTAAAAGGCGGCGATGATCATGCTGGAAAAAAGGTTCATCCCGCTTCCAACAAAGGTCAGGATGCACAAAACGGTCAGCATTGTATGCCGCATAGGCACCTTTGGCTGATCGGGTTGCTGGGTGGTACTGTTGAGTTCTTCCATTTTTGGTTATGCTTAGAATTCCAGGCTGCCTACCAGCGCCTCTACTTCATTGAGAATCTCGCACGATTTCACGAGCTCTTTCATTTTGTTGTGGTCGGGATAGAGCGGCCGGTCAATGTCGAGAAAAGCAACATGGCGGCGGATGACCTCTTTGGCCTTCGATGTACCGGCTCCAAAGGCATACTCCCTGAAATCGAGTGCCTGGGCAGCGGCCATCAGTTCGATACCGAGGATGCCATAGGCGTTGTCGAGGATCTGGAAGTTTTTCAGTGCAGTGTTCATCCCCATGGAGACAAAGTCCTCCTGGTCGGCGGCGGCAGGTATCGACTGGATACAAGCCGGAGCCGAAAGGATGCGTTGTTCCACGATCTGCATATCGGCCGTGTACTGGCTGAGCATCAGTCCGCTGAACATTCCCGCCCCTTTGGTGAGGAACGCGGGCAAACCCACACTCAGGGCAGGATTGTTCAACCTGTTCATACGACGTTCGCTCATAACACTAACCATGGTGACAACATAACCCGCCATATCCATCGGCACCGAAACAGGGGATCCCTGGAAGTTGGCACCCGAGATCTGGAGGTCTTCATCGGGGAAAAATATGGGGTTGTCGCCCACGCCATTAAGTTCTATCTC
>CAYHCQ010000046.1:0-22991 GCA_964355115.1 uncultured Prolixibacteraceae bacterium
GATGCCTCATTCAACGTCGCTTCCGTTTGTGTCCACAAAGGCGAAGAACCGGTAATCAGCGGACCGAAGGGCATATGCAACATCTTCTTTACCAACTGCAACCTTCAGTGTATCTACTGTCAGAACCACCAGATCAGCGACCGTCAGATCAACCGGAGTTTATCGTCCCTGGATATTAACGAAGTTATAGCGTCGGTTACCGCCATACTAGATACCGGCATCAACATGGTTGGTTTTGTATCCCCTTCGCATTTCATACCGCAAATGCTGACAATTATTAATTGTATAAGGGCAGCCGGATACAATCCAAAATGGGTTTACAATACCAATGGTTATGATAAACCGGATACCTTGCGGTTACTTGATGGCATCATCGATGTTTACCTGCCCGATTTTAAATATATGAATGAAGAACTGTCACATGAGTTTTCCGATGCACGCGATTATCCCACAGTGGTAACCCTGGCCATGAAGGAGATTTTCCGCCAAAAGGGATCAACGCTCATCCTGAGTGATGAAGACACTGCTCAATCTGGTATGATCATTCGCCACCTTGTTCTTCCCGGCCAGGTTGAAAACAGTTTGCGGGTGCTGAGGTTCATAGCAGAGGAACTATCCCCGCGTGTCCACCTCTCCCTTATGTCGCAATATTATCCGGTGCCCGGAGTCGCCAACCATCCCCTCCTGAGCCGCAGTGTTACCGGATATGAATATAACCAGGTAACTGAGGAGATGGAACTGCTCGGCATGTACAATGGATGGCTTCAGAATTTTGAAAGCGGTGGCAGCTATCGCCCCGACTTCCGGAATCAACATCCTTTTGAAAACAAATAGCGGGTTTTACCGCTATGGGGTTTTACCGCTAAGAGGGTTTTACGGCTTATTTCAAGGCAGTAAACCGGAAGAATGATCTCTTTATCGTTATTTCCTGTATTGTTGAAGAAAGTTCTTGTGCCATAACATGGTAGTCCGTATTTTTGACAACTGAAACCGATAAATTTTCCCGAACTATTCATTAATCAAACAAAAAAATGAGGACACTTGCTACCATCCTTCTGGCTGTTATGTTCATGGCCTTCACAGGGTCCGGCTTTGCCCAGACCAGTGACAAAAAATCTGATTCCGCTTACAACTTTACCATGGTAAAGGAACTCCCTGCTGTTTCGGTAAAAAACCAGTACCGTTCAGGTACCTGCTGGAGCTACTCAGCCATCTCGTTCCTGGAATCGGAACTGTTGCGCATGGGTAAGGATACTTTCGACCTTTCTGAAATGTTTTGTGTTCGCTACTGCTACAACGATAAGGCAAAACTCTATATCCGCTACCACGGCAACCACACTTTCAGCGGAGGGGGTGCAGCGCATGATGTCACCTACGTTCTGAAGAATTACGGAATAGTTCCCGATGAAGCCTACAACGGACTTGTAATTGGTGAAACAAAACCTGTAACCGGTGAAATGGATGGCGTTCTTAAAGCTTACACCGATGCCGTTATTAAGAACCCGAACAAACAACTTACACCTGTATGGCACCAGGGCTTCACAGGAATCCTGGATGCATATCTTGGCAAGGTTCCTGAGAAATTCACCTATAAAGGCAAGGATTACACACCGAAAACATTTTCCGAAATGCTCGGTCTCGACCCGGATGATTATGTCGAGATATCGTCATACACGCACCATCCGTTCTACAAACCATTCGTTCTCGAGGTGGAGGACAACTGGCTTATGGACCAGGTATACAATGTTCCAATGGACGATATGATGGCAATCATCGATAATTCCATCATGAATGGCTACACTGTTGTGTGGGGCGCCGATGTGAGTGAAAAGGGATTTACCTGGAAGAATGGGGTGGCTGTTGTTCCGGACAAGACTGCTCCGGAGATTGCCGGCCTCGAACGTGGCAAATGGGAGAAAATGTCGGACAGCGAAAAAGACAAACTGCTCTTCAAATTCGACAAACCCATGCCTGAGAAGACCATCACACAGGCCATGCGACAGACAGAATTCGACAATTACCAGACAACCGACGATCATGGAATGCACTTCACAGGCATTGCCAATGACCAGAACGGAACAAAATATTATTATGTAAAGAACTCCTGGGGAACAGATGGCAGTCCCTACAAGGGATATTTCTATGCCTCAGAAGCTTATGTAAAGCTGAAGACAATGGATGTCATGGTTCATAAAAACGCCATTCCAAAGGAGATCCGCGAGAAGCTGGGTCTCTGACAATTGTCTTTGAAGGTCCTCTAAACGGTCAATAAAGAACCGCTAAACGGCATTCCATCTCCCTTTTCTTGTGGGCGATGACAATGCCGTTTTTAATATTCCGAGGTAATCATCCCTGGGAATAAGCTCAGCGCCAAGCTTCAGCAGGTGGGATGTTTCTACCTGGCAATCAATAATGGTAAAATTCCAGGCTTCAAGCTGCTTTGAAAGGTGGTAAATGGCAACCTTTGATGCATCCCGGGTTTGATGGAACATGCTCTCACCGAAAAAAGCAGACCCCAGCGACACGCCATACAGCCCTCCTGCCAGCTTCCCATCGTGGTATGTCTCAACACTGTGGGCAATTCCTGCTTCATGCAAAGCGCAATAGGCGTCAATGAAATCGGGTGTTATCCACGTTCCCTCCTGGTCGGGTCGGGGAACCGCGGAACAGGCCTCAATCACCTCCCTGAAACAGGTGTCGTACCTGATCTCAAAACGATGGCTGCTTATCGTCCTTGACAGTGATTCACTTTTTTTGAATTTCCCGGGAAAAATTACCATCCTGGGGTCAGGTGAAAACCAATAAACATCATTGTCTTCACTGAACCAGGGGAAAATTCCTGAAGCATAAGCAGCAACGAGTCTTTTGGGTGTAAGGTCACCGCCTATGGCAATCAAACCATCAGGCTCAGCTTCCGAAGCAGGTGAAAAAAAAGGTTCCTCAGGAAGCAGGTATACAGGCAAAACGATTTACAATTTACGAAATACGATTAGTGTTACAACCGTCACGAGTCACGCGTCACGAGTCACGCGTCACTCGTCACGCGTCACGCAATTATTCTATCCAGTGCACTCCTCACCCTCCGGCAGGCCTCCTCGATCTCCTCTTCCGTGATGGTGAGGGGAGGGGCAATGCGGAAACATGCGGGCCTGAAGAGATACCAGTCGATCACGACACCATTATCCAGGGCGGCCTGCTGAAAGGCAACTCGTTTCCCGGCATCGGCCAGATCAAGGCCCAGTGCAAGTCCTGACCGCCGGATCTCGGCCAGGGCCGGATGGTTCTCGAGAGATTGCTGAATAAGATGACCTTTCGATTCAACATGGCTGAGAATATCCCCGGAGAGGAGTACCTCAAGCCCGGCAAGTGCTGCGGCACAACTCACCGGGTGACCGCCAAATGTAGTGATATGTCCCAATTCAGGATTATAAGCCAGGGTGTCCATCATCTTTTTCGGGGCTGCAAAGGCTCCCAATGGCATTCCGGCTCCCAAAGCCTTGGCCAACACAAGGATATCGGGTCTGAAATCGTAATGTTCAAAACTGAATAGCTTGCCTGTCCTGCCCATGCCCATCTGCACATCGTCAACAATGATGAGAACGCCATCCCGGGCACAGCGCTTCGACAGCTGATAAATAAAGTACTCTTCAACAGGGATAATTCCTGCTTCAGCCTGAACCATCTCAATAACCACACAGGCCGTTCTTGTGGAGATTTTCTCAAGATGACAATAGTTATTGAACTCCATCAGCCGCACATCCGGCAGCAGCGGGCGAAATGCATTTTTCAGCGATTCATTGCCAAGGATGCTCAGGCTGCCATGGGTGCTCCCATGATACGCATCTATGAACGACATTACCTCTGTACGCCCGGAATAACGTTTGGCGAGCTTCAAGGCGCCTTCGATAGCTTCACTGCCCGAATTGACAAAATAGACCGAATCCAGCGAATCAGGCATTACTTCGGTAAGCCTCTTTGCCAGTTGAACCTGGGGCGACTGAATAAACTCTCCATAAACATTCACATGCAGGTACCTGTCGATCTGGTCGCGGATGGCGGAAAGAACTGCCGGATGGCGGTGGCCGATATTGCTCACGGTAATGCCTGCAACAAGATCCATGAAGCCGTTTCCTTCACGGTCCCACAACCAAACACCCTCAGCCTTAACGATTTCAAGTCCCAACGGGGTAAAAGACGGCAACCCGAGATGGCGGTAAAAAATCTCTTTTTCAGTCATTGAGCCAATTTAATCCACGAATATACTAATTGTTCAAAACCTGAAATGTATTAATTTCGCCATCTCACTATCTCACATCTCACATCTCACATCTCACATCCCACATCTCGCATCTCACAATTTAAGCTATGCAAAACAAGGTCATCATCATCACAGGAGCTTCATCTGGTATTGGAAAAGCATTGGCCATGGAATGTGCCGGGAAAGGAGCAAGAGTTGTCCTTGCCGCCCGTAACCCGGAGAAGCTTAATGAAATCGGAACTCTGCTTGGTACTGCCGAATATCTTCTTGTACCAACAGATGTGTCAAAGGAAGAGGATTGCAGGAACCTGGTGTCAAAGACGATTGAGAAATTCGGCCGGATTGATGTGATGATCAACAATGCCGGCATTTCAATGCGGGCAATTTTCGCCGATGCCGATCTCTCAGTAATCCGAAGCCTGATGGATACAAATTTCTGGGGGACAGTCTATTGCTCGAAATTTGCGTTGCCGCACCTTCTTGCGTCCAATGGGTCGCTGGTCGGGGTTTCATCGGTGGCGGGGTACAAGGGATTGCCCGGCCGCACAGGCTATTCCGCCTCGAAATTTGCAATGCACGGACTCCTCGAGTCGATCCGAATCGAAAATTTAAAAAAGGGACTTCACGTACTGATTGCCTGTCCCGGTTTCACAGCTTCAAATATTCGCAATGTTGCTCTTTCTAAGGATGGAAGCGCCCAGGGAGAAACTCCCCTTGATGAAGAAAAGCTGATGAGTGCTGAGGAGGTCGCAAAAAAGATTATCCAGGCAGTAGAAAAACGAAAGGACCGGCTGACCCTCACCACCCAGGGAAAAATGACCGTCCTCCTGAACAAATTTTTCCCCGGATTCATGGATAAAATGGTTTATAACCACATGGCCAAAGAACCCAACTCTCCTTTTAAATAGGAAATAGCAAAATCGTTCACTTACTCCTCGGATGATACTGAATAATCGTGCTCCTCAGGTAATCCCTGTCGAGGTGGGTATAGATCTCAGTTGTCGTTATTGACTCATGACCCAGCATCTCCTGAACGGCACGCAGGTCAGCCCCGCCTTCAACAAGATGTGTTGCAAAAGAGTGGCGGAAAGTATGCGGACTGATGATTTTTTTTATTCCGGCTTTCAGTGCGAGCGTTTTAACTATCGTAAAGATCATCACACGGGACAGTTTTGCCCCGCGCCTGTTCAGGAAGAGTACATCTTCATTTCCCTTTTTTATTACTACCTGGGTCCTGATGTTCCCGAGGTAATGCAGAATTTCTTTCTGTGCCACACTCCCGATCGGGACCAGCCTCTCCTTATCACCTTTACCGATGACCTTTACGAACCCTTCATTGAAAAACAGGCACGAGATGCGGAGGTTAACCAGTTCCGATACACGTAACCCGCAACCGTAAAGCGTTTCGAGCATTGCCCTGTTGCGCTTCCCTTCATTGGTGCTGAGGTCAATTGCATTGAAAATCCTGTCAATCTCCGATATATCCAGCGTAACCGGCAATTTTCTCCCTGTTTTCGGCGACTCCAGCATCTCGGTTGGATCCACCTTTACCAGGTTTTCGAGCATCAGGTAACTGTAGAAAGATTTCAGCCCCGATATCACCCGTGCCTGTGTTCTGGCAGTCATTCCAAGCTCAGTAATCCATCGCAGAAAATCTTGAAAATGACGTAGTTCCAACTTATCAGGCCCAAGACTGATCTCACTTGCTTCTAAAAACTGGGTGAGTTTAACAACATCATGAACATAAGCCTCAACCGAATTGGGCGACAGTGATTTTTCCAGCTGAAGATGGGCTTTAAACCCTGCAACAAAGGAGTTCCACATACTCATGTCCTGATTATAAATGTGATAGCCCTGTATGGAGTAGGGAATAAAAGTATGAAAATATTTTTGTTTTTTCGCCGGAAAGGTTTAATTTTGCAGTCCCTTAAAAAAATAAAGAAGTCAGAAGATGGCAAAGAAGAGCAAAGACCAGCGGATTCAGGTGATCCTGGAGTGCACCGAACAAAAAACCAGCGGTGTTCCTGGCATTTCACGGTACATTACCACCAAAAACAAGAAGAATACCCCGGAGCGGATTGAACTGAAGAAGTACAACTCCTATCTGAAAAAAATAACAGTTCATAAAGAAATTAAATAATTACGCGATATGGCAAAGAAAGTAGTTGCATCGTTTAAAGCCTCCTCGGGAAAAGACTTTACTAAGGTTATCCGCATGGTTAAATCACAGAAAACCGGAGCTTTCGTGTTCAGGGAAACCATTGTGGCCAACGAAATGCTGAAGGATTTTTTAGCGAACAAAGAAAACTAATCAGTATCCCCACTGGGAGAGGAAAGCTTTTTTCTGCGGGAAAAAGCTTTTTTTTATATATAATATCAAGGTTTATGGGTCTTTTCAGCATCTTCTCAAAAGAGAAAAAAGAGAGCCTCGAAAAAGGGCTGGAAAAAACTAAAAGCAGCATCTTTTCCCGGATATCAAAAGCAGTTGTCGGGAAGTCCCGGGTTGATGATGAGGTACTCGACAATCTTGAAGAGATCCTGGTTTCATCGGATGTGGGCGTGGAAACGACTCTGCGCATCATCGAACGCATCGAAAAACGGGCATCCCGCGACAAGTATCTGGGAACCTCAGAGCTAAATTCGCTTCTTAAGGAGGAAATAGCCGCCCTGCTGCAGGAAAATAACATCGAAGACTTTACTGATTTTACACTGCCGGAAGGAAAGAAGCCCTATGTAATTATGGTTGTGGGCGTTAACGGCGTTGGAAAAACAACTACAATTGGAAAACTAGCCTACCAGTTCAAAAAGGCCGGCAAATCGGTGATACTGGGTGCTGCCGACACTTTTCGTGCTGCCGCTGTCGACCAGCTGACAATATGGTCAGAAAGGGTAGGAGTGCCAATCATTACCCAGGGTATGGGCGCCGATCCGGCCTCAGTTGCTTTCGATACTGTAAAATCAGCTATCGCCCGGGATGCAGATGTTGTGATTATTGATACCGCGGGCAGGCTGCACAACAAAATCAACCTGATGAACGAGCTTTCCAAAATCCGGAAGGTGGTTCAGAAACTCATACCGGATGCACCTCATGAAGTTCTTCTCATCCTCGACGCATCTACCGGCCAGAATGCCTTTGAACAGGCAAAGCAGTTTACTGCAGCAACCGAAGTGAATGCGCTGGCCCTTACCAAACTCGACGGTACAGCCAAAGGCGGGGTTGTTATCGGCATCTCCGACCAGTTCAGTATTCCCGTTAAATATATCGGCGTTGGTGAATCGATGGAGGATCTGCAGGTGTTCAACCGCATTGAATTCGTCGACAGCCTCTTTAATTGATCTTTCCGTGAAAACAAAGCCGGGAATACACCGTATCGGAATGGTTTCACTGGGCTGCGCCAAAAATCTGGTCGACTCAGAACTTCTGATGAAGCAACTTCAGGCCAACAATTTTGAGCTGGTTTTCGACCCCACCGATGCAACCGGCCTAGATACCGCAATAGTGAATACATGCGGCTTCATTGGTGACGCCAAGAAAGAATCCATCGATACAATCCTGCAGTTCGTTAACGCAAAAGTAAACGGTCAGCTTCAGCATGTATATGTAATGGGCTGTCTGTCTGAACGCTACCAATCCAAACTGCGCGATGAAATCCCTGAAGTGGATGAGTTTTTTGGCGTGAACGATCTGAAAAAAATTGTAAAACACATTGGCGGACAGTTTAAAACCAGACTGCTGGGCGAACGCCTGATCACTTCGCCCGGCCATTTTGCCTACCTGAAGATTGCGGAAGGGTGCGACCGGAAATGCTCATTCTGCGCCATCCCGATGATCCGTGGAAACCATATCAGCAGGCCTCTGGAGGCAATTGTTGCAGAAGCAAAGAAACTGGCTGCATCAGGCATCAGGGAGATCAATGTTATTTCCCAGGATACAACCTATTACGGACTGGATCTCCATAAGAAACGCCGTCTTCCCGACCTGCTCGATTCCCTGGCACGGGTGAACGGACTTGAATGGATAAGATTGCATTATACCTATCCCGACGGATTTCCTCTCCGGGTGCTGGATGTTATTAACAGCCACCCCAACCTCTGCAAATATATAGATATCCCCCTGCAGCATATCAGCGACCGGATCCTGGGTTCCATGCGAAGGGGAATTACAGCCGACGAAACGAAAAAGCTTGTCGATACAATCCGCGACCGGATTCCGGGAGTAGCAATCCGGACGACATTTATTGTTGGCTACCCGGGTGAAACCTCGAAGGAGTTCAACTCCCTGCGCTCTTTTATCGAACAGTCGCGGTTCGACCGGATGGGCGTTTTTACCTATTCGGCAGAGGAAGATACGCATGCATTCGGGCTGAAAGATTCTGTTTCCCAACGTGTTAAACTTCAACGAGCCGAAGAACTGATGGCGCTTCAGGAGGAAATTTCGCTGAGTATAAACAGCCGGAAGGTTAGCAGTGTCATGAAGGTGGTCATCGACCGCCGGGAAGGAGATTTCTACATAGCACGCACCGAATTCGACTCCCCTGAAGTCGACAATGAAGTGCTGATCCTGAAGAAGGGCACTGAACTGCCTGTCGGTTCCTTTCAGCAGGTAAGGATCACAAAGGCTGAGAGCTTTGATTTGTATGCTGAATTGATCTAAATTTGCAAAATATAAAATCTCATTCCCCATGAAAAAAATCCTGATCCTTCTGACACTGATCGCACTGATCGTCCCCGCTCATCTCACTGCCCAGGTAAAACCAGCACAAACGGTCAAGGCCAGCGATATGAACCTGCCCGACAGCGTAAACCATCTCGATGCCAACGGTTTGAAAACAGGCTTCTGGATCGAACGGCAGGGAGAACTTACATCCAAAGGTAACTATTTTTCCAGCCGCAAGTCAGGAAACTGGGTTACCTATTACTCAAACAGTGCCCTGCATAAACTGGAATTTTTTACCGATGGCGTCAAAGACGGCATCTCCCTTCAATTCGACCGCAAAGGAAAACTTACCCTCCAGGAAAATTACAGCAAAGGATTGCTGCACGGACAAACCATCTATTATGGTCAGTATACTGAAACTCCTATGTCGGAAACCTTTTTTGCCAACGGTAAAAAAAACGGTCAGTTCCGCCAGTATTACGACAACAGCAAGATCCAGGAAGATACATATTTTAAAAACGACCTTAAAGACGGCTCCTCCCGCTGGTACAGTAAAAACGGCCGGATGATTGCCGAATACAACTATAAAGACGGAAACTTCGAAGGTTTACAGAAAACATATTACGAAAATGACACCCTGCAAACCCAGTCGTTTTACACCGGAAATCTCCTGTCCGGAGACTATAAAGAATGTTACAGGAACGGAAAAGTTAAAGTGTCAGGAAAATATGTTGCCGGATTAAAGGAGGGTACCTGGACCGAATATGATGAACTCGGTAAGCCGCAGAAGGTTACAAAATTCAAGGCTGGAGTTGCAAAATAATTTCCATACCCGGTTTCATGAAAAAGATCAGGAATCCTTTTGTTGTTCTCGAAGGGTACAACTGCTTCGGGTGCTCACCGGATAACCCGCTTGGACTGCATCTCAGTTTTATCGAGGAGGGTGACGAAATCGTTGCCACCTGGAATCCGGATCCCAATTTCCAGGGCTATTTTAATATCCTGCACGGCGGTATCCAGGCAACACTCATGGATGAGATCGCCAGTTGGGCAGTCTACGTTAAAGTGCAGAGGGCCGGATTTACCTCCCGTGCCGAAATACGTTACCTTAACACTGTAGGAATGGACAAAGGTCCTCTTACTCTTCGCGCAAAACTTCTTCAGATGCGAAGGAACCTGGCAGATATTGAAGTGAAACTGTTCGATTGCGATGGTTTACTCTGCGCAGAAAGCCTGCTGACTTTTTTCACCTTTTCTCCCGAAAAGTCCAGACAATCCATGTTCTATCCCGAACCCGATCAATTCTACGAACCGCAGAACTGACAACACACTTATCATAACGAGATTATCAGCTCACGAAAAAAACGGGCCCATACCAGATCCGTCGACCTCTTGCCAATCCTTACAATGACAATTTTTTTCCCGGGGCATACATATATATACTGTCCGAGAACCCCTTTGGCAAAAAAATCCCCCTCTTCGGTCACCCTCCAATGGTAGGTGTATGGGAAACCCTGTGAATCACGCGAATCAGTTCTGATTGCCAGCGATTCTTTTACCCATTGAGGCGGAATCACAGTATCCCCGTTTACAATTCCATTTTCCAGGAAAAGCTGCCCGAACCTTGCGAAATCCCCAGCCGTGGCATTTATGCAGCAGAAAGCTTTTACTTCGTGGTTTTTCCTGCTGTCCACATTCCACCAGGCAGCCGACCCGCCCCCCATCGGTTTCCATATCGTCTCCTCCATATACTCAGGAAGCGGCTTTCCCGTGGCACGCTCGAGGATCATGGCAAGCAGTTGTGTATTTGCACTCTGGTAATTGTATTCCACACCCGGTTTTGACTCAGTTTTCAGAGATAGCGTGTACTTTTTCAGGTTGAGTCCGTAATAAAACCGGGCCATCTCCCCAAAGGGATTACTGTATCCCTCGTTGAACTTTATCCCCGAACGCATCTCCAGCAAATCGCGAAGTGAAACCGTTCTGAACCCGGTATCTTCAATCTCAGGAAGAAAATCCGTAACAGCCTGGTCAAGAGAACCGATCTTACCCTCTGCAATCGCTGCGCCGACCAAAGCAGAAACAAACGACTTGGCTATTGAAAAAGAGGGGAGAACCGACTTTTTTGTATATCCGTCAAAGTAACGTTCATAAATCAATGAATCATTCCTTATTATTAGAAAGGCAACCGTTTTATGGGCGGAAAGAAAGGTCGCCAGCTCCTTACCGCTATCCTCATTTATAAATGTGGAAGGGAGGAAAATTTCAGTTTCCGCCAGGGGAGATGGAAAAGGCTCGGAATGAGCAGACTGTCCGATCGAATCAGCCGGAAACTTAGTGCCGTCGCCGATATCAGCAAGGTTCCAGTAAACATACCTGGAAACATGGCATGAAACGAAAGTGAAAAGCAAAAAAATGATAACTAAAAATAGTAGATACCGGAAAGCAAGTTCTTTAGCGGCCATTTCGGATCACATAATCCTTGCGAACTGGCTTTGCTTTATAACTGTAGCGGGTGCTGTAATTGCTCCGGTTTTTTTTCATTTTATTTACCTTGCTGTGTCTGTTTGCTTCACATGTTGCCTTCTCCGACTTGCAGGAAGTAAAAGAGACAGAAAGAAAAATTACCAACAGAGGCAGAAGTAATGAAATAGCTCGTCTTGTGATCATTATCCCTTGAAATGTGTACAATGTTAACAGTGCAAATTTAACAATTATTGAAGACTCTATCCATTTTTTTTATACTTTTGTATGGATGCAGTTACAATGCATCAAACTATCCTGTTTTATTATAGTGGCAATTTAAAAACTACCTTATGAAAAATGTTTTACTTACAGCTCTTTTCCTTATCGCGTTAGTCTCATTAAATCCGGTTCAATCTCAGGACAATGAATGGGTCAATCAGGTGATCATTGTCAACGGCGGAAAATTTGAGTCCGGAACTCCTTACCTTGATTATGTTACCGTTCAATCCTATAACCCTGCTTCCCAGCAAACCAATGTTTTTGGAACAATCTATACGCAATCGGCACAGGACATTGTCATCAAAGGCAACATGGCCTATGTTGCTGCGCAGGACTCAATTATTATGTATAACCTCGATAATTATCAGAGGGTTGCAGCAATTTCCGACTCCGGGCTGAGCAAACTCTGTATTTACAACAATAAACTGATTGTTACCAAGCAGTGGCCGGTAACACGGTTCTTTGTTGAGGTTCTTGATGCCTCTAACCTCGCACTGCTCGCTCGTGTTGAGGGTTTTTCAGGAGATTGCGGAGGAGCAGCTTATGATAAAGACACCATCTATGTTGCAGTCAACCAGGGATATTCCGGATCTGAAGGCAAGATGGCCTGTATTGCAACAGACACCTGGACCGTCGCCCGCGAAATAAACTTTGGTGCACCCGCCGTCGGCATATGGAACCTTTACAATTATGGCGGATTTATCTTTTCGGTGAACAGAACACCTTACGGATCATCAATGATTGGCAGCATTACCCAGTACAGTCTTTTCAACAAGACCTTCGAAAATAAAGTTTTTTCCGCCAATGTCAGCGATGGCTGCGGCATCCGCAACAACCTTCTCTATCTTAAATACAATGGTGGCATTGGATCATTCGATATGAATACAGGCGCCATGGCGAACACCTCCGTTGTTGATCCTCCTATGGCATCGAACGTTTTCATCAACTCAGGAGCCATCGATTATGTAGATGGAAATCTCTACATTCAACTGGGTAACCGTCCGCCTACATTCGGCATAGGGATCGTTGCTTCATCGCAAACAGGAGATTCACTCACCTCATATCCTACAGGAATAAATGCCGAATCATTGGCGATTGATTACCGCACTCCTGTTGGAATACAGCCTTCAGCTTCCCAGGAATCAGTTTTGACCGTGTATCCAAACCCAGCCACAGAATTCGTCACCTTCAGCTTCACTCATCCTGCAAACGAGGTAACCATCATGGATCTGACAGGCCGCATTGTTTACAGAAATTCCATGGTACCCTCTGGCAAACTGACCATCAACTGCTCTGGTTTTCCCGACGGAGTTTATTTTGTTTCAGGCATCACCGGTACCGGAAAAACGACACGAAAATTCATCAAACAGTAACTACTTTATCGCAACCTCCCGGGAATTCTGATTTCTGCGGAGGTTGCTTTTTACTTTGACTATATGGGTAAGAAAACCTGCCTCGCCATTTTATTCAGCCTGTGCCTCTCCGTAACTGTTCTTGCACAATATCCGCCACCGGCAGGACAGCCGGGGTCTACCGCGATCCATCACGACAGTTCAGTAATAATCGGCTGGGCAACAACAGGTATTGATGTTGTCAGGGGATATATCAACATTGCCGATACAAATGTTCAGTACTTTGGCAATAACCGGGCATCCTTTGGAACAATCCTTTATATCAGCGGCCCGTCCGACGAATATGTCATGAGTCTGGGAGATGGTGGATCTGTTGTCCTTACATTTGAGGAGCCTATCGGAAACGGTGCAGGTGCCGATTTTGCAGTCTTTGAAAACAGTTTTACCGACACATTCCTTGAACTGGCATTTGTTGAAGTTAGCTCCGATGGAACCCGTTTTGTGCGTTTTCCGGCAGTTTCGTTAACCAGCCAGACGGTACAGGTTGGCACATTCGGGAATTCAGATGCAACCAAGATTCACAATCTGGCCGGAAAATACCGGGGCCAGTACGGAGTTCCCTTCGACCTGGAGGATTTAAAAGACAGTATCGGCGTGAATCTCAACCATATCACCCACGTTAAAATAATCGACGCTGTTGGGTATTTACAATCACCTTTTGTAACATTCGATTCCCAAGGGAATAAAATTAACGACCCTTGGCCAACCCCTTTTGACACAGGTGGCTTTGATCTCGAATCAATCGGTGTGATCCATTACGGCCCTAACAGTGTCGACGAAATCGCCAATGGCATATCTGTCAGGGTATACCCTAACCCTGTTATTGATAATGTTTACTTCCTTACCGGAATTTATGAGCCGGCTATTTTTACTGTCTCCGACCTTACCGGCAGGATTATTCTTTCCGGCAACTTTATCAATAAAGGAACCTTCGACCTTTCCAGGTTAAAAAAAGGCGTATATATTGGGCGATTCTCACTCTCCGGTGGATCCTCTGTAACAAGAAAAATTGTCAAAGATTAAACTTCTATTTTCGGCGTTCCTTTTTTTCTTCTGCCTGCCGGATGGGAAAGCGCAGAACCTGAACGACACCCTGCAACTTGCTGAATTCGAGATCAGGGGAAACTATGTTGTAGACAATCAGGGATTTAAAAGGGTAAAGCTCGATTCGGTCACCCTGATGCCGCATATCAACGCCGACCTGTCCACAATACTTTCCGAGTATTCCACCATCTTCATCAAATCCTATGGCAACGGAACCCTGTCAACTCCCTCTTTTCGTGGAACTACGGCTCAGCATACGCAGGTAGAGTGGAACGGAATCAACCTCAATTCTCCCATGCTGGGCCAGATTGACCTTTCACAGGTGCCTGTTTCTCAATTCGATAAAATAGAGATTCTTTATGGAGCCGCAGGTCTGGCTCTCACGAGTGGTGCTTTCGGAGGGGTCGTCAACCTGGTAACAACCCCCGACTGGAACAACCGGATTGATGTGGTTGCTGCACAAACCATCAGCAGTTTCGATAACTATGTGACCAACCTGAGCGTTGTCGCCGGAGCACAACGTTTTCAATCGCATACGAAATTTAATTACGCCTCCGGACTGAACAATTTTCCGTATTATAATGATTACCTCAAACAGGAGGTTTATCAACCGAATGCCTCCTTCAAACAGTATGGATTCACCCAGGAGATTTTCTGGCGGTGGAAGGAACGGCATCTGATTTCTGCAAAAGTGTGGTACAACTCGTCCGACCGTAACCTGCCTCCGATCGTGGAGGTGTACAAGCCCGACTACAAGGAGAGGCAGGAAGATAACGCACTCAGGGCCATTATCGAATATAAATATGTTAAAAGCCGCTACAACCTCATGGTTCATACTGCAATGTCGGACCAGTTTATGCATTATACGAGCCCGTTGGTCGATGCAAGTCACCGGGTATATACCTGGATTAACCGGGCAAGATTCACCTACAGCGGAATTCGTAACCTTAGCCTGAAGCCGGGGCTCGACTATAATTACGACTGGGCAATTTCCGATGGATACAACGGATTAAAAACAAGATCAACCACCTCCGTGTTTGCTGAAGTTATCTATACGTTTTTTCCAAAGTTAAAGGCAACACTGGTGCTTCGCGAGGAACTTGTTGATGGTAAATTCATGCCGCTTATTGCCACCTTGGGACTGGAATACAGGCCAATGAAGAAACAGAATTTTGCGCTTACTGCCAACGTTCTCCGCAACTACAGGTTTCCCACGCTGAATGAACTTTACTGGAATATTTCCGGCAATCCCAACCTTAAGCCTGAATCTGACCTGGGTTGCGAGGCCGGTGCCACCTATAATATCACCACTGCAAACCAAAAATTCTTCGCCGAGACAACGCTGTCTGGTTATGCAACATGGATTGAGGAGATGATCGTCTGGACCCCGGCAGAAGGCTCACTTTGGCGTCCCGAGAATGTAAGTCAGGTTTTTGCCAGGGGAATTGAAGCCGGATTGAACTTCAGGTGGCGCCTTTGGGGTTTTGATCTCGGTAATAAAAATAACTATACGTGGTGTAGGTCAACCTACGAAAAAACTGCGTCAGAGAACGATAATAAACTCGGCAAACAACTGATTTATATACCCGTTAACAGCTTTAACAGCCTTATTTCACTGGAGAGATGGAAGTTTTACCTCAGGTACAATTTCATGTTTGTCGGCGACAGGTTTACTTCACCCGATAACCTTTCTTTCATGCCAGCGTATAACTTGTCTAATATTATTTTTGGTAAGAGTATAAATCTGAATGATATTTGTTTAAATTTACAGGTTGAAATTAGGAACCTGTTCAATCTCGACTACCAATCAATTGCCAGCCGGCCGATGCCGGGAATAAACTATGCGTTTACACTGAAGATCTCGTTCAACAAGAGTAACAGGCTATAAGGATTCACCAAACCGAACGTAAGTGAAGCTTAAAAACGAATCACCAAATATATTCCCCTTTCTTTGTTCAATTGTTGCCCTGGCGTGTATCATGTCATCCTGTTCCAAGGATCCGATTCGTGAAACACCCGTTATTATTGACCCTGGAGACACAACGCCGGTAGCCACAACCTACGACCATGGCGTATTTGTAATCAACGAGGGAAACTTTAATTGGGGAAACGCATCGGTAACTTTTATCGACAATGCAAAGAAGACCGCGATACAGGATATCTATAAAAAAGCAAACGACAGAAGCCTTGGCGATGTGGCCCAGTCAATGAAAGTCGTTGGCGATAAAGGGTATATAGTGGTTAATAACTCGAATCGGGTTGAAGTAGTCAACCTGAAGGACTTCAAGTCGATCAAATCAATTGAGGGCTTTGCCTCCCCCCGCTATTTTGAGGTCGTGGATGATAAAAAAGCATACGTCACTAACCTTCAGCACGATATCTCGATCATCGACCTTAGTACGAATACCGTCACGGGTAGCATTGCCACTACCTCGTGGACCGAAAATCTGATCTTGTATAAGAACCATATGTATGTGACTGCAGTTGGCTCTTTCAGTCAGCCAAATTCGATCAGGACCGCACAGATCTATATGATCTCAACCAAGGAGGATAAGATTGTCGACAGCATCCAGACAGGAAAAGAACCCCTCGGGATGGTAATCGATAAAAAGGAGAAAATATGGGTACTTTGCACCGGGGGGTATGATAACTACGAGGCACCCTCGCTTGTGCGCTATAACCCTGAACTTAAAATGGTTGAAAAGTCATTCCAGTTTCCAGCCGGCCAGGGTACTCCATCCCGTTTGTGTATCAATCCCACAGGCGATACACTTTATTTTCTGAACGGTGGAATCTTTCAGATGGCTGTTACCTCAGCATCCCTTCCGGAACTGCCGTTTATCGGCGCCAACGGACATCTTTTCTATGGCCTGGCTGTTCATCCTCAAAATGGGACTGTCTACGTTTCCGATGCTATAGATTATGTGCAGAATGGCAAAATCTTACAGTATAACTCTTCCAACGGCAGTAAACTGGCCGAATACCTTGCCGGACGAATTCCCGGTTCTTTCAGCTTCACCACGACTGTCAGAAAATAGCACATAAGCCCCCAATCCATGAGCGAGATTATCGAAACAACCTGGAAAGGCAATATGGCCTTCGAGGCCAGCATTGACGGATTTTCAGTAAAAATGGATGCACACCCGAATTTTGGTGGCAGTGGTTTCGGGCCACGGCCAAAACCTTTTGTCCTTAGTGCCCTGGCCGGATGCACTGCAATGGATGTGATCTCAATACTTGGAAAGAAAAAACTGATCCCCGCTGAATTTCGTGTTCTTGTCGATGGAACACTCACGGAACAACATCCGAAATTTTATAAAACCATTGTTGTTACTTACGAATTTAAGGGAGAGAACTGGGAAAACAATCCTGATGTTCAGGCCGCAGTTCAGCGGGCTGTCCAGTTATCAGCAGAAAATTATTGCGGTGTGAACGCAATGCTGAAAGGCTCCTGCGACATATCGCACGAAATCCGGCTTCTTAATCTGTAAACCTCTTCACCAGTTCCCTGAATTCACTAAGCATCATGGCAGTAGCGCCCCAGATGATGTGTCCTTCAATAAAGTAGGAGGGAACCTTCATGGTAATACCATACCTTAGCTTCATCATCTTTTTCTGAATGTTGTTTTCATTCATCAGATCGTCGACAGTGATTTCAATAATATTCGCAACCTCCTTGGGGTCCGGTGTAAAAACAGGACGCGAGGTCAGATAACCCACAACAGGAGTAACGATAAAATTGCTTGGCGGTATGTATAAGTCGGTAAGCTGCCCGAGGATCTGCACTCTGGCCGGATCAATCCCGATCTCCTCCTGGGCTTCGCGCAAGGCAGTGTAAATAAGACTTTCATCACTGTCTTCATACTTTCCTCCAGGCAGACTGATCTGTCCTGAATGAACTCCGGTGTAATCGGGTCTGCGCATGAGCACAAGGTTGATCCTGGCACCGGACGGATAGAGTAAAACCAGAACACTGCTTTTTACGGCATTGTCGGGCTGAATAAAATTCATCAACTCCCTTATCCGAACCATCGACGACATCTTCAGTTGTGCCGTCTGTCCTGGCAGTGGCCCGTTCAACTGGTCCTCGAGTTTCCTTATAAATTGAGAGAATTCCATGCAGATTCCATGCAGTTAGCGCAAAGGTAAGAGAATGAATATGAATTTTTCATTAAATTTGCATTCAGAAAACTGATGAATGGTAAAAGAAAAAATAAAGCCAGCTGAGTTACAGAAAGAGGGAGTAACTACCGATAAAGTTCTTGTGCTTTTCAACGATGACGTAAATTCATTCGACTTTGTGATTGATGCATTGATCGATGTTTGCGCACATATACCAGAGCAGGCTGAACAATGTGCTTTAATTGCCCATTTTAAAGGAAAATGCAGTATAAAAAGTGGTGATTTTTATACCCTAAAACCATTTTTTAATGAGATGACCATACGTGGATTGACTGTTTCTATTGAATAATGAACAGGATATCAACCTGTTTTCAACAATCCGAAAATACCAATTTTTAAGCTCTTCATTTACAATGACTTACACCTGCCAGTTTATTAACAAATTGTTAATAAACTGTGTGAATAACTTGTTCACACAAGTTGCTTGAAAAACTTGCTTTCGCATATTCACCCGATGTATATTTGGCTTCTCAGGCGAGCGATAAAAGGCACGTCACGGAAATGGCCGGCGAAAGCAGGCGCCGCAAGGCGACGGCACTCACAGCAAATCAGCGAGATGAACGGATCGCAAGGTTCGGGAAGATCGAGGGTGTTTTCGGGACGGGGACTTCCGGCAGAGCAACCCGCAAGGGTGGCCGAGGCGGAGGACCGGGAAGAGTGGGAAGGGTTCACCCCGACCATATTAACCAGCCACAATAACCGTAACCTGGACGCTCCCGGCGGTCAAGGCCGGTGGGAAATCGGGATGGGAACCGCTTCGAACAGAGGAGGTTCCCATCGGTGTTATAAGACAAATGGGATCAGCGCTTTTCTTGAAACAGGGTAATCCGGGAAAATCGATTTATACCATTTATGATGATGCAGCGCCCTCGGCAGAAGGTTAACCAGGGTCCAGATCGCAAATGCCAGTCCCGGCGACGACCAGGTCATCAGTGCAAAGCCCGACCATTCAACGATTTCACCGAAATGGTTTGGACATGAAACAAACCTGAAAAACCCCTTAATCGGAATAATGTAATCCGTTTCACCTGGTTTTCTGAGATGTATAAGGATATTGTCCGACTGCCAGTTAATGAACATACCTCCGACAAAGAGCAAGATACCGCAAATAAATCTCGGATCGGTGAGATAGGAGAGGGGGTACTGGGCGGAAGTGGCCATCGTTCCGAGGAAATAGCCGTTGATATAGCCATTTACAAAATTAAACCCTATGGCCATAAAAACAATTGCCAGTGGCATTTTCTTTCCTTTGGTACGCAGCCTGAAGGGAAAAACCAGTGTGCGGTTTATATAATGCACGACCCACAAAGAAAAAAAGATCCAGGTAATCACAGGTTTTTCTCCGGAACCCATCAGGAAAAAACCGGCAAATACAGAAAGTGCCGGAAGTTCCATTAGAATCCAGCCTGCTCGGTTATCAATCATAGCTCCCCATTTCCTGGTTGTATGGCGGCCGTATGGTGCAACAATACGTATTACAATTGGAAAGATGAAAATCGCAAGAGCGATCCAGGCATATACAATCAAATAGAAAGTCGATTCCTTCATTTATTTTGTTGAATTATATTAAATACCGGTTTTCTCTGAACCACAACAGGATATCCCTGATGGTTTCACTCAGTGGCCTCGGATCAAACCCAAGCTCCTTCCTCGCCTTTGCATTGCTGATCATTCTGTTTCCTTCGCTTATAATTGTCAACGACTCACTGGTATACAGGGGCTTGGTCCGTGTGAGATTGCTAAAAATGGCAATGAATGGCAACCCGATCCTGGCTGACCACATCGGTAAAACAGTCCGGACTGTCTTTCTCCCGGAGTGCTGACGGATCAATCCCGAAAACTCCTGCAGACTATGCCAGTGTCCCGAAAGGAGATATTTTTCTCCTGTGCGTCCTCTGTCAATGGCAGCAATGGCTGCTCCGACAATGTCGCGCACATCAATCCAGTCATAGCCGCCAGGCACAAGGGAGGGTATCTTCCTGTTATACAGGTCAAGAACGGCCTGTCCGACAAGCGATGGTTCCGGATCAGCAGGGCCAATAATAGCCGTAGGGCTGAGAACGGTTGCATTGAGACCTCTTTTCACTGCTGCCAGTACAGTCCGCTCGCCGGCTGCCTTAGACTTATCGTAAGCAAACCCCTTATCGGTCACAATCGGCCTTGACTCATCAAGCGGTTGGTTCAAAGGATGTTGTTCAAAGGCATGTATGGAGCTGAAATGGATGAACCGCCTTACTTTACATTCAAGTGCAGCCTCCACCATATTTAGGGTGCCTTCAGAATTGATGCGGGAAACCATTCCATCCGGATCACCGGATATTGAAATGCGTGCAGCCAGGTGAAAAACGACGTCTGCGCCTTGTAATAAAGGAATATGAGTAGGCTTGTCAAGGAGATCGCCTCTTATTATCCTGACGGGAATATCTTTCAGTCCATTTGTATGTTTATGAACGAACGCTCTCACCTCATGTCCACTGGCACATAGGGCTTTACAAAGATTGACGCCAACATGTCCATTGGCGCCCGTAACAGCAATTATCATTTCGATTTTTCAGGTTAGGCGGCAAAAATAGCAATATTTCTCTTCCACGTTTGGATATAATTTTAAAGCGGATTAATTTTACACAACATAAAAACAGATAAACATGAAAACATTTAAAAAAATCCTGATGTGGCTGCTTGGAATAATAGTAGTCCTGGTCCTGGGGGCATACCTGTTACCTAAGACCTATAAAGTTGAACGTGCACTATACATCAAAGCAAATCCGCTGGTGATCTATGATCTGACCTCAAATTTCACCAAATGGGGAGTTTGGGTGGCATGGACAAAAGAGATGGACTCGACCGTAGTATTTGAGATTACAGGAAAGGATGGCGAAGTAGGAACAATCTGGAAATGGGATGGGAAAAAGATGGAAAACGGCGCCATGACTTCAACAGAGTATCAGCCCGGAAAATTGCTGGCATACGATCTTGCATTCGACAATGGCAAATACAAGAGTAAAGGCAAAATAGCCATCGAGGAGGGGGATTCCTGCAAAGTGACATGGACCGACGAAGGCGACCTGGGTTACAACCCGATGAACCGATACATGGGTCTGTTCATGGGTAAAATGATGGGACCTGACTTCGAAAAAGGGCTGTTAAAACTTAAAAAGGTGGCTGAAGAACGTAACACATGGCCCAAAATTGAGGAGGTTGTAATTCCGGCCCAAACAGTTATACAGATCCTTGATTCAGCAGGACCTGTCGAATATACTTCGGTAATGGGAAAAGCCTACGGAGAACTGTATGAATTTCTCCGTTCAAATACGCTGGTTCAGAAAGGCGATCCATTTGCAACTTATCTTAAATGGGATTCGGTAACAATGTTTTCTGTCATGAACATCTGTATCCCGGTGGAGAAGGCAGAAAAGGGGAAAGGTCGAATCCGGGTGGCAACGGTACCTGAGCAAAATGTCGTAAAGGCCATCTATTTCGGATCATACAGCAAAATGGAACCGGCATACAGAGCACTCGCGCAATATATGAAAGAGTCCGGGAAAATAGAGGCTGCAGGACCTTCAGAAATCTATATTACCAGCCCGATGAGTGAAAAGGATACTGCGAAATGGGAGACACATATCGCATTCCCGGTGAAGTAATGTATGTTTTTCTATTGACAAAGCCCCCATGTCCGGGGGCTTTTTTCACCTTAATTCATGAATCAAATAGTCTTATAATTAATATTGGGAGGATCGTTAATTGTTTCTAAACAAAATATATTGTGCTTTGTAATATGTTGATAATCCGCATTTTTCTAACTCATATTAAGGATAACGAACTTTGAGTTACGGGTTATTCCTGCAATCATGCGCACGTTTGCACAAACCCAAAGGAAAACAAGATAACTCGCTGAGAACGATCAAAACTACAACAAGAAACGAACAAAACCTAGTTAAAAATTGAGTTTTTCAAGTTCAATAATGAATTTATTTCTTCAGGGCAGCGTCGGACCTCGGGATGTTTTCTTAACACCCCAAACAGATGGGAAATATCCAGAGAGATCAGAACTAAGCTGAATATGTTTGTAATTTGTTTAAGAATTGCTTTTAGCAGTACCTTTGCAAAAGTAAATGCCGACTGAGAAAACGTCTACATGCCCAATTTGTATATTATCGCAGGTTGTAATGGAGCTGGAAAAACCACTGCTTCATATACTGTTTTACCGGAAATGCTTAATTGTAAAGAGTTTGTCAATGCTGAGGACACAATAAGAAGAAGATATAAAACAGGGATTAATAATTTGGTATCAAAGTATATTCCAATTTGTGATTACTGGATGGTTGTAAATAATTCCGAAGGCCCATTTTATCTTATCGCAGAGGGTTTAAAGGATAGCGAGATTGAAATTAAAGATGTATCAATTTGGAACAGGATAAAAACTCAAGAAAATGAATAATGATAAGATCATCGAATTACGTGGGAAAATTTTAAAGGGAATCGAGTTAGCCTTTGAAAAATTAGTTAAAATAAAACAACAGAATAATGGTGAATTTGTTTATTCAAAGGATGGGAAAATATTCATTGTAAAGGCTAGCGAATTGTCCAAATAACCCATTTCACCCAAAGTGAAAGCCTTACAAATTGTAATGGTTAGAAGGAAGATTATGAAAGCAAATAAGAATCTCACAAGTCTTGGTCAGTTCATTGA
>CAYHCQ010000047.1:0-22833 GCA_964355115.1 uncultured Prolixibacteraceae bacterium
TGTTCGGCATGGTCGATAATGGTCGACTTAAGAGGGGTATAGACAATTCCAAGATCTTTAATGCTCCGGGAGTTATCAATTTTGTAAGGTACTCCGTAATTAAGTTTTAAGAACCTCCACGAGAAACCCATAAAAGGACCGACCAAGTACAGGATGAATTTAGGCAGCGTCGACGACGGGATTGGTCTCGTGGGGTATTTCTCCTTCAGCACACGAGCCATCTCAGCGATCGGTGTCACACACGATACGCAGATGTGACGGCCGGAAGCACTCTCAGTGGTAGCGGCCAGGATATGGGCTTTTGCCACATCGCGCACATCGACGATGCCGAAGTAGAGGTCGGGAACACCACTTTTATATTTTCCGTTCAGCAGTGACAGCATGGTGTCGATACTGGTTGAATCGACCCGCTTTGTCAGCGAGGGCCCCATCACGAATCCGGGGTTGATGACCACCAGTTTCCATCGGCTCTGACCCTTTTCGATCTCCCAGGCTTTACGTTCGGCAAGTGTTTTCGAATACTGGTACGGGTTGTGCTTTGCATCGCTCGTTGTATTCCAGTCGGCCTCGGTGTATGACCCCGATGTTGTCTTGAAAATATCTGCTGCATCGCTGTAGATGGCTGCAACACTGCTGGTCAGGACAATCCGTTTGATGGCCGGAAAATCGTTTGCCAGTTCGAGCACATTGCTGGTGCCCTGCAGGGCCGGTGTGATCAGGTCGCGCTGCGGATCCTTTATCTTTGCAATAAAAAAAGGTGAAGCGGTATGCATAATGATACTGCATCCTTCCATCGGTTTTCTAAAACTCTCCCTGTTCAGAAGGTCTGCTTCGAAGAGGTGAAACTGCCCCGGGTGTTTTTCCTGTAAGGCAAGAAGATGACTGATCTTAGCCGTATCCGACAGCTTCCTTACGGTGCCATGCACTTTTTCACCCTGTTCGAGAAGATATTTTACGATCCATGAGGCAATGTATCCTGATGCTCCGGTAACCAGATATGTTTCCATGAGATTTTTTATTGAGGTTTAAATGCAAAGGTATTCAATCTGCATTAAATGTTTACCCGGGTCATCCCGGCCGGATAACTCTTTCACTATCTTTGTTGTGATTTCCCGATCGAATACCCGGGCAGCAGTGACCTTCAGATCCTGGTCAATAAACTGATCAAATGATGAAACTCCTTACCCCCCGACACTGGCAGGACTACGAACTCATTGATTCCGGCGGACTTGAAAAGCTGGAACGGTTTGGAGAATATACCCTGGCACGGCCCGAACCACAGGCAGTATGGAGGAAATCTCTTCCTGAGGAGAAATGGGACCAGATGGCCCATGCCCGTTACCGACGCACAAAAGGGATCGATCCGGCAAAATCAGAGCAGTTCGACAAGGGAGACTGGATCCGCAAAAAGCAGATGCCCGACCAGTGGATGATTGCTTACAAATATAAGGAGATGACGCTCAAATTCCGCCTGGGGCTTACCTCATTTGGCCATATTGGTGTTTTTCCCGAGCAGGCGGAGAACTGGGATTTTATCTATGAAAAACTGTGTTTTGCCAGTGAACGAGTGAACAAGTTAACAAGTGAACAATCCCACCACATTAGCACATTAGCACATCGGCACATCGGCACATCCCCCCGCAAGGTTCTCAACCTCTTCGCCTACACCGGCGGCGCCTCCATGGCGGCCAAGGCGGCAGGAGCCGATGTGGTGCATGTTGATTCGGTGAAGGGGGTTGTAAACTGGGCCCGTGAAAACATGGAGGCCTCTCAGCTGAAAGATATCCGCTGGGTTGTTGAAGATGCCCTTCGGTTTGTACGCCGGGAGGTGAAACGTGGCAACAGGTACCATGGCATTATCCTCGACCCGCCGGCCTACGGGAGGGGACCCGACGGCGAGAAGTGGATTCTTCACGAGTATATCGATGAGATGATAACCGGCTGCAAGGACCTTCTTGAACCGGACTCCGGTTTCATGGTGCTCAGCCTCTATTCCATGGGCTTCTCAGCCCTGATCTCTGACAACCTTGTCAGAAGCCACTTCGGTGAAATCCCCGGGAAAGAGATGGGCGAACTCTATTTGCCCGACCGTGCCGGAAACCGGCTGCCACTGGGGACGTTCCTACGCTTTGCAAAATAATGCACGAATGCACGAATGTACGAATGTACGAATGCACGGAATAATTGGCACATCGGCACATCAGCACATCGGCACATCAGCACATCATTTTGTGATATAAAACAGATCTGAGATGATGCCGTCGGCGAGGAATTTTCCTTTTCCCGAAATGTATAATAACCCTTCAGAAAGATGCAGGTTCCCTTCCAAAAGATGTTGTGACGCTTCCCTCATCAGGTGCTGGTAGAACTGTGGGCCAAACTCCTCTCTTACCCTTTCGGTGCTGCATCCCCACATGGTACGCAGGGAGGTCATCACAAATTCATTGTAACGCTGAGCGGGGGTGAGCAACTCCTCCTCGTGGCAGGATTCCCCGGAATTTATAGCGGTTATGTAACGCGATAGATTTGAAATGTTCCACCGCCTTGAGGTTCCGTTATAGGCGTGTGCCGAAGGGCCCAGTCCCAGGTAGGGTGTACCGCTCCAGTAGTTCGAATTGTGGCGGGAGAACCATCCTTCCTTCGCGAAATTGGAGATCTCGTAATGTATGAACCCCGACCGGGTGAGCTCTTCCGTAAGTATCCTGAAATGGCGGAGGGCCTCATCATCAGATGGTGTTGCCATTTTCCCCTTCCGGATGAAGAGATCCATCGCGGTGCCCGGTTCCACGGTGAGCGCATAGGCCGAGATATGCGGCACGCCAAGCCCTATGGCTGTTTCAATATTCTGCCTCCATTTCTCTGCGGTCAATCCGGGAATGCCGTAAATGAGATCAAGGCTGATGTTGCCGAAACCGGCTTTCTGCGCCTGCTCAATGCAACCGATCGCCTGCCGTGCCGAATGGGTCCGGTTCAGGAACAGAAGATCATCGTCGTGAAAGGATTGGATTCCTATGCTGAGCCGGTTTATTCCGGCTTTCAGGAATCCTTGGGCTTTCTCCCGGCTCAGGTCATCGGGGTTGGCCTCAAGCGTAATCTCCGGGGTGTCATGCATGTTATAATACCGGGCAATTCCGGTGATGATCTCCCGGATCTCCGCCGGGGAATACAACGATGGTGTTCCGCCCCCGAAATAGATGGTTTTCACCTGTTCGCCATCCAGGTAGCCCGACTCAGTGTAAATCTCTTTATTCAGGGCGGCAAGGAACTCCACCTGCCCCTTTTTTGAAGCCAGCGAGAAGAAGTTACAATAATGGCACTTGCGTTTGCAGAAGGGGATATGAATGTAGATGCCCGCCACCCTGACTATTTTTTCAGGACGATGCGGAAGGTCGTTCCCTTGTTGAGTACCGACGATTTCACGAAGATCTTGCCGGAATGGTAGTTCTCGATAATGCGTTTTGACAGCGTTAACCCCAGCCCCCAGCCTCTTGTTTTGCTTGTAAAGCCGGGATGGAAGATCGTTTTGAACCGCGATTTTGGAATCCCTTTGCCGGTATCTGTGATGTCGATGTGCATGTGATCGGTCTCCTCAGTGAGTTCGACCACGAGAGTTCCTGAGCCCTCCATGGCATCGACCGCATTTTTACACAGGTTTTCGATCACCCATTCAAAGAGGTGCAGGTTGATGGGGGCAATAATCTCGTGGGAAATGTCGGGCCTGATCTCAAAATGCACCCTGGGGGAGATGCGCGAACGCATATAGTCGATGGTGTCATAAATTACCCGGGTAACGTTCATCTTATCGAGCCTTGCCGCCGACCCGATCTTCGAAAAGCGGTCGGTGATGGTCTCCAGCCGCATCACATCCTTCTCGATTTCATTCACCGTTTCATCATCCAGTCCCTTGAGTTTAAGAAGTTCCACCCAGGCCACCATCGACGAAAGGGGGGTCCCCAGCTGGTGGGCCGTCTCCTTGGCCATGCCCACCCAGACCTGGTTCTGCTCGGATTTGCGGGCATAACTGAACATCAGGTAGGCGATCAGGAGGAAGAGGCCGATCACAAAAAACTGTACGAAGGGGTAATATTTTAGCTGGGTGAGCAGTACCGAATCTTCATAGAATATATACCGGGTGCCTGTTTCCGCAAGATTCACCCGGATGGGGGTGTTCTGGGAGGCCATCGATTCGAGCGTGCGGTAGATGGCGGCCGAATCGCCGGGTTTTTTTGAAGGAATATTGCCCACTTCGATCACCCTGCGTTTGGTGCTGTCGGTAACGATTACCGGTACTGAGGCTGAGTTGATCACCACTTCCGAAAAAAACGACCGGATCAGGTCGTCAAGCACGGTTTTAATATCTGAAAAGATCTGAGAATCCTTGTAGTAGAGGGTGATCTTCCGGTTTTGAAAATACTTGATGACAATGGGAGGGTAGATCGAAAACTCCCTTTTAATGCTCCCTTCGAACTTCTTTACCGTATCGATGTTGAAATTGACATTCCGGGCACTTACGACATTGTTATCCTCGTCGGTTTGAACCACGGGGATGGTTGTATTCTCGGCAATAATGCCCAGGAAGAAATCGAGGTCGCCGCTGGATGTTGCAGTGATGATGCGCTTCTGCGCTTCTCCGAGGATTCCTGCCCTGCGCCGCTCCTCCTGCTTGATCTGTTCGAACAGGGTATTGGTGAAGTTGACCAGGTCGGCCTTGCGGTGAATCGCATCGGCCCAGATCTCCACGTTCTTGCGTTCATCCTTGCGGATCTCCTCAACCAGGATGCTTGTATAATAGAGCGATGCTCCCACAATGACTATGGCAGCGGCAAAGAGAAACCATTTCCAACGTTTCTTCCTGAGATAGATATCCACAGCACAAAGTTATCAATATTATTTTTAATCGTGCAGGAGGCTGAATTTATGGGGGTATTGCCACAATTCACCGAATAATATTGAGTTTGAACCGGGTAATTTTGTAATATTGAACTTAAAATAACCAAACTCTCACTTTATGAAACGAACACTATTTGTTGGCCTGCTGATCGCAGGTTTTTTGGGTTCCACAATGCTGCTTGGTGGCTGCAAGAGCAACAAGCCTGCCCAGGTTCGCCAGATCCCGCTTGAGGATTTTTTCAAGAATCCTGAAAAAACAAGATTCCAGATCTCTCCCGATGGCAAATATGTATCATACATGGCGCCTTATGAGAAACGGATGAACATTTTTGTACAGGAGGTTGGCAAGGACAGCGCTGTACGTCTTACCTCCGAAAAGGACCGCGACATCTCCAGCTACTTCTGGAAAAACCCATCCCGCCTCGTATACCTGAAAGATACCGGGGGTGATGAGAATTTCAAGTTGTACGGAGTCAATATTGACGGAACCAACCTGAAGTGTTTTACCGATTTCCCCAAGGTCAGAACTGAGATCATCGACAACCTGTATGATTTCCCCGACGAGCTGATCATCGGACTGAACAAGCGCAATCCCGAAGTATTTGACCCCTACCGGCTGAATATCGTAACGGGTGAAATGAAGATGCTGGCCGAAAACCCAGGCAACATCCAGGAGTGGATCGTCGATCACCAGGGCAAACTTCGCGCTGCAACGGCTATCGTTGATGGGGTGAACACGCAGATCCTATACCGTGAAAAGGAGAGTGATCAGTTCAAACCTGTGCTCACGACCAATTTCAAGGAGACCATGTCGCCGCTGCTGTTCACCTTCGACAATAAGAATGTTTATGCAAGTTCCAACCTCGGCCGCGACAAGAGCGCCATCGTGATCTTCGACATCGCCAACGGCAAGGAGCTTGAGGTACTTTATGAAAACAAGGATTATGATGTGGATGATGTCACCTGGTCGAGGAAAGACAAGAAACTTGTGGCTGCAAACTTTGAGTCGTTCAAACAGGAACGTTATTTTTTCGATGAGGAGAGCAAACAGATTTTCGAAAAGATCCAGAAGCAGGCACCCGATTATATCGTCAACATCACTTCCCTCACCAGGAATGAAGACAAGTTTATGATCCGCACATACAGCGACCGGTCGCTTGGAAGCTATTATGTGTACGACAGGGCAACCGAACAGATGACCAAGATCGTTGATATTGGTCCCTGGCTGAACGAGAACGAACTGGCCGAAATGGTTCCTGTTGAATATATGTCAAGGGACAGTGTGAAGATCAGCGGATATCTTACGTTGCCGAACGGGTATACCCTTGAAACAGCCAAAGACCTGCCGGTTGTGGTAAATCCTCACGGCGGCCCCTGGGCGCGCGACGGCTGGTATTTCAACCCCGAAGTGCAGTTCCTGGCCAACCGCGGTTACGCCGTGCTCCAGATGAACTTCCGCGGCTCAACAGGCTATGGCCGGATTTTCTGGGAAAAATCATTCAAGCAGTGGGGACTTACCATGCAGGATGATGTGACCGACGGAACCAAATGGCTCATCGACCAAGGCATTGCCAATCCCAAGGCCATCGCAATTTATGGCGGGAGCTATGGCGGATATGCCACTCTGCAGGGCATCGTGAAGGAGCCCGAACTCTATGCGGCCGCTGTTGATTATGTTGGTGTTTCAAACCTTTTCACCTTCATGAACACCATCCCCCCATACTGGAAACCGATGCTCGACATGATGTACGAGATGGTCGGCAACCCGAAAACCGACAGTCTGCAGCTTGCTGCCACTTCACCGGCACTCAATGCAGATAAGATCAAGACCCCGTTGTTTGTAGCCCAGGGAAAGAACGACCCGAGGGTTAATATTGCCGAATCGGATCAGATCGTGGAGGCGTTGAAAAAACGGAACATCACCGTTGAGTACATGGTGAAAGACAACGAGGGACACGGATTCCACAATGAAGAGAACCGGTTTGATTTTTACCGGGCGATGGAGAAGTTTCTGGGAGAACAACTTAAGAAATAAAAAAATAGCCGCCCATCGGGCGGCTATTTTTTTTATACAAATTTCTCCCCTTTTTCCAGTCGCACATCGTTCACGTACTGCCGGATCTGTTGTTCATCCGATTTCCGGCAGATGAGCAGCACGTTATCCGATTCAACTACAATATAATCGTTGAGCCCCTCAAGCACGACCACCTTCTCTTTGGGCATGTTCACGATGCAGTTGGACGATTCGTAGAGCATCACATTCCTGCCTACCACGGTATTTCCGTTTTCATCCTTCGGCCGGTTTTCGTAAAGTGACCCCCAGGTTCCGAGGTCGGACCAGCCGAAATCAGCTGCAAGCACATACACATTGTCGGCTTTCTCCATAACTCCATAGTCGATGGAGATGCTTTTGCACACCGTATAGGTTTCGGAGATAAACGCCTTTTCTTTCCGTGTTCCGTACTTTCCAATCCCTTCCCTGAACAGTACATCCACTTCGGGAAGATAGGCTGCGAAAGCCTTCATGATACTTTTCAGCGACCAGACAAAGATCCCCGAATTCCACAGGAAATCGCCGCATTGCAGGAAGGTGACGGCCAGCTCGAGGTTTGGTTTTTCGGTAAAGGTCTTCACCTTGCGGACCTGAGGATCCTTTTTGTAAACCGTTTTACCATCGTTATACTGGATGTAGCCATAACCGGTATCGGGACGGCTGGGACGGATGCCCAGGGTGAGCAGCCAGTCGTTTTCGGCGGCTGCAGTGAGGGCTGATTTTATATTGGCAAGGAAAATATCCTCCTTCAGGATAACATGGTCGGAAGGGGCAACTACGACGCATGCCTCAGGGTCGCGGGCAAGGATGCAGTAGTTGGCATAGGCGACGCACGGGGCGGTATTCCTGCGTGAGGGTTCCAGCAGGATCTGTTCATCGGCGATGCCGGGAATCTGCTGCTTGACAAGGTCTTTGTAAATTTCGTTGGTGACGATGTAGATGTTTTCCCTGGGGCAGATTTTTTTAAACCGGCTGAAGGTTTGCTGGATCAGGGTTTCGCCGGTTCCGAGGATGTCGATAAATTGTTTCGGATGGGAGGTGCGGCTCATTGGCCAGAAGCGGGCTCCAACCCCGCCAGCCATGATCACACAATAGTTGTGCCTGGATATAGCCATGTCAAAGAGTTTGAATTTCCATACAAACATAATGATAATGGGATTCAATTACAATACCGGAAAATTTTCTTCCAGAAGTATAACTTCGGCAATCGGACTGATGCGGTAGGTGCGCTTTGTCTGCAGGTGGATACATGTGTACCGGGTCCTTAATTTCTCTTTTTTCCGGAACACCATCCCGTTGTGGATGCGAAAAAGGGCGTCGAAGGGGAGATCTTCGAGGTGAATCCGGCCTGATTGCCGGTCATGGTTCCGGAGTGCACGCATCAGTTGCTGGTCGCCCGACGACGATGCCTTCGGATTTTTAAGGTAGGATGCCAGCGGAAAGAGTACATCAGGGGGAATGATGTGCGGGAACATGAAGGGCGCCATCAGCTCCCTGAAGGTGGTCTTCCATTCGGCCCCGTGGGGGCGTTGACGGCGTTTCCCGTGGTCGATATGAACGACGAAATGGGCCAATTCATGTATCGTGGTAATGAGGAATGCATATGGGTTAAGATCGCCGTTTACGGTGATACGCGCGGGGTTGCCATTATGCGGAGCACGGAAGTCGCCCGATTTCGATGAGCGGTTGCGGGTAATCTTGAAATTGAATGGATATTCATGGGCCAGCCTGAGAATGGCAGTAACAGGAACCCCGGGCAGTTTTCCGGCAAATAATTTCTCTATAACCTGCGGCTCCGTAGTTTTTATCTTCCGGGGAACGACAGGCTTGGGGGTGCTGAAAAAATTGAACACACATCAGAGGTTTGCCGCAAAGTTCCGGAAAAATGTTCCGCACGGTATTGTTGCATGCATAAAGTTTTCAACCAGGCAAAATCTTTACTACATTTATACGGAAAAACAGTCCTATGAAAACAACCCGGTCCATCGTCGCAGCCATCCTGCTGTGCCTTTCCCTTGCAGTAAGTGCCCAACACCTCAAACCCGGCTTCGACCGTGCTGAATGTCTCGAACTGCTGAAGATGAGCGCGCGCCATGGCGACAGCTCCTACTACAATAAAATTCCGAAGCCCGAGCGGTTTAAATTTGCCTACCGGTCGAAGGAGATGGGGCTGAAATCACAATGGGACCTGTGGATCGGCCCCGACAAGGTAGTTGTGGTCAATATACGGGGTACCACTAAAGCTACCGAGAGCTGGCTTGCCAATTTTTACGCGGCCATGGTTCCGGCGAAGGGCGAGCTGAAGCTGAACGACAGCGTAACCTTTAAATATGCGCTTGCCGCCGATCCCAAGGCGGCTGTTCATGTTGGCTGGCTTATCAGCGTGGCTTATCTGTCGAAGGACATCCTGCCAAAAATCGATTCATTATACAAAAATGGTTTCAAGGACATTATCATCACCGGACACAGCCAGGGGGGCGGAGTATCGTTTCTGCTTACAGCCTACCTGTACAATCTGCAAAAGCAGGGCCTTATCCCCGGAGATATCCGCTTCAAGACTTACTGTACCGCAGGACCGAAGCCGGGAAACCTGTTCTTTGCTTACGAATATGAAGCCATGACCGACGGTGGTTGGGCGTTCAACCTGGTGAATACGGCCGACTGGGTTCCCGAGGTTCCTTTTTCCATCCAGACCATCAACGATTTCAGCACCACCAACCCCTTTGTGAATGCAAAGGAGATGATAAGCAAACAAAAGTTCCCGAAAAACTGGGCGCTCAGGCATGTTTATAACAAGCTAACCAAACCAGGGCTGAAAGCGCAGAAAAACTACCAGGACTACCTGGGCGATATGGTATCAAAATATGTGAAAAAGGAACTGCCGGGTTTCACTCCGCCGGAGTATTTTCAGAGCAACAGCTATGTGAGAACCGGAACAACGATCGTGTTACTGGCCGATGAAGAGTACTTCAGGCTTTTTCCCGACAGCCGTACCAACGTCTTCTGTCATCACCTGTTTGGACCCTACCTATATTTAACCGCGAAGCTTCAGACAAACTGGTAAGGAATTTTCAACCTGGCTCCATTTCGGGCAGTCACACTTTTTTGATTTACGCGGATGCGACCCGCCCTTCTGTGTTGCACAGGAGGTAAGCAGGATGCAGAGAATTACACTGCCCATCAGAAGGGTCCGTTTTATTACCGGCATTCGCATTGAACGATCTTTTTCCTGGATAAAAGTACCAAAATAGAAATGATCAAACGCAGGTTTTTGGAAAAATGGTACTTTTACAAAAACATTTTATGGCTAAAGTACTTCAGGTACTTCCCGAAATAGGCAGCTATGTACTTCTGATGAGAAGGGTTTTCGCCCGTCCGCAGAAGGGAAAAATTTTCTGGAACCAGCTGATGACCGAGATCGAACAGCTGGGACTCGAATCATTCGGTATCGTGGCTTTCATTTCAACCTTCATGGGCGCCGTAGTTGCGATCCAGACCGCCTACAACCTCACCAATCCGCTCATGCCCATATCGCTGGTCGGATTTACGGTTCGGCAGTCGGTGATCCTTGAGTTTTCGCCAACCATTCTCAGCCTCATCCTTGCCGGAAAGGTGGGTTCCCGGATCGCTTCCGAAATAGGGACCATGCGTGTTACCGAGCAGATCGACGCCCTCGAGATCATGGGGGTGAATTCGGCAAACTACCTCATTTTCCCTAAGTTGGTCGCGCTCATCCTCATAAATCCTGTGCTTATTGTCTTCAGCATGTGGATGGGGGTGCTCGGCGGCTGGCTGGCGATGCTGGCAACGGGCCTCTCTTCCACCTCGGATTATGTAGCCGGGATCAGACTCGATTTCCTGGGCTATACGATTTTTTACGCCCTCACAAAAACCGTTTTCTTTGCCTTCATCATTGCCACCGTGTCGGGTTTTTACGGTTATGTAACAAATGGTGGCGCCCTTGAAGTAGGGCAGGCCAGCACCAGGGCAGTTGTCATCAGCAGCATACTCATCATCCTGTTCAACCTCGTGTTAACCCAACTTCTTCTCACATGATCGAAGCGCGCAATCTAAGCAAGCAGTTTGGCGACCACGAGGTGCTGAAGAATGTCACCTGCAACTTCGAGAAGGGGAAGACCAACCTGATCATCGGGCAGAGCGGTTCCGGAAAGACCGTGCTGATGAAATGCCTGGTGGGGTTGTTCGAGGTCGACAAGGGAACCGTGGTTTACGACGACCGCAATTTCACGGCGATGAACTTCGAACAGCGGAAAAACCTCCGCCAGGAGATCGGCATGCTCTTCCAGGGTGGGGCCCTTTTCGATTCGATGAACGTGGAGGCCAACATCATGTTCCCGCTCAACATGTTTACAAAGCAGACCCTGACGGAAAAACTCGACCGGGTGAATTTCGTACTGAAAAGGGTGAACCTCGAAAATGTAAACCGGCTCATGCCCTCGGAGCTCAGCGGGGGAATGCGCAAGCGGGTTGCCATTGCACGTGCCATCGCTATGCACCCGCACTACCTCTTCTGCGATGAGCCCAACTCGGGCCTCGACCCGCAGACTGCCGGAGTGATCGACCACCTCATCCAGGAGATCACCCAGGAGTACAACATCACCACCATTGTGAACACCCACGACATGAACTCGGTGCTCAGCATCGGCGACACGATCGCCTACATATACAAGGGCCAGCTCTGGTGGCGGGGCGACAAGGAGACCATCCTCAACACCAGGAATCCCGAGCTTAACGAATTCGTATTCGGCACCGAGCTTACTTCACGATTGAAAAGGTAATACCCCCTGCCATGAATTTCTTCGATTTCATCATCATCGCCCTCATTGCTCTCTTCGTGATCAACGGTCTCAGGAAGGGTATCATCATCAGTCTGGCCACGCTGGCGGCTCTGGTACTGGGGATTTGGGTGGCCGTTCACTTTTCGAATTCCCTCGACGCCACCCTGATGGAGCACCTGAAGCCATCCCGGAAATGGCTGCCCATACTCTCCTTTACCATCACATTTTTAATCGTGGTAATCGTGGTACTGCTTGTTGCAAAACTGATGGAGAAAATTGTCGACATAGTAGGACTGGGGCTGTTTAACCGGATTGGCGGGGCTCTCTTAGGACTGGTAAAAGGGGTGATCCTGGTGAGCGTGATCATCTTCATCGTGGCTGCCATCGATCCCAAAGGCAAATGGTTCACCCCTGAGGACAAGCAAGGCTCTTTTTTTTACTCCCGCGTGGAGCCCGTTTTCCCGCGGCTGATGAAGATGTTCGGCGGCGAGATCAGGTTCCCAAGCTGGCCGAAATAAAACGGTTTTCCGGTGTCTACCGGGCTTTCCTGTCCCGGTCATTTACCGGCTTTCCGCGGGCCGATCATATTTTCGGGCGCCAGGATCCTGTCCAGCTCCTCTTTCGAGAGAAGTTTGTGCCGGAGAACAAGGTCGGCGTTGGCGGTAATTCCATCGATACATCGGGCACGGAGCGTCTCCATCACGTTCAGCTCAAGCTGTCCCGCCTCAGCCGCAAAGCTCACGGTGAGGTCATTCCCGAGCACCTTGAAGGCGATCTGGTTCACCACTTCGGGGATAACCGGGTTCACCTTCCCGGGCATGATGGTTGACCCGGGCTGCATGGGAGGCAGGTTGATCTCGTGCAATCCGGCGCGGGGGCCCGATGAGAGCAGCCGCAGGTCGTTGCAGATCTTTGAGAGTTTGATGGCCAGCCGTTTCACCGCGGAGGAGTACATCACATAGGCCCCCGTGTCCTGGGTGGCTTCAACCAGGTTGTCGGCGAGTTTTATCTCATACCCGGTGAGTTCGCGCAGGTAATGAACCACTTTGTCGCTGTAGCCCGGATCGGCGTTGAGCCCTGTTCCGATGGCGGTTCCCCCCATATTCACCTCCCGGAAGAGGTCGACGTTCTGGTTCAGCCTCTCCACCTCCTCGCCCAGTGTGGTGGCAAAGGCCCTGAGAGTCTGGATCCCATAGTAATATTCAAAAGGAACCTCCCTGATCCCCAGCAGGTCGTGCTCTTCGCGGGTACGCCCCGACTCATACTGCGCCGTTTCCGATATGTGCTGATGGCTCGCATAACGCAGCCGCCGGGAGATGATCCTGGCAATGTCTCTGCGTTTGTCATAATTCTTTTTACAGTGCTGTTTTACGAATATACGGATAATTTACCAATACGGTCAGCCCCGGTTTTCATATATTCGTCCGGCTACCTCTTCCGGCCGGATGGCCCGGATGCACTCGCAGTCCAGGTTTTTCCGGCAGCTGCTGCACTTCTTATCGAGGACGACATAGGATGCATTGATTCCCAGCGGGGCCCACCGTTTGGGAAAGATGGGGCGCATTGGGGCGTACAGACCAATGGCTTTTTTGCCCAGCGCGGCGGCGAGGTGGAGTGGTCCGGTACTGGCGGCTACCAGTCCGTCGCTGGTGCCGATGAGCGACAGGAATTCGGGCAGTGTCAGCTTTCCTGTGAGGTCGGTGATGCGGGAGCCGTATCGGATGAGGAACTCCCGCATTGAATCCCCCTCCTCCTTTGTGCCTGTTACCAGGATGTTGAACTTCTCAGCCGGCAGCAGTTCGATCAGCCGGCCGAAATTCTCCAGCCCCCACTCCCGGGCGCTGCCTTTTGACCTGGGATGAAGGATCAGTTGAAAGATGTCAGATGACGGATGACGGATGACGGATGGGGGAGTGAGGCCATAGAATTGCGGAATTTCCTCAAGCGAAAACTCCCGGGAAATCCCTAGCGGGGAGAGCAGTTTAAGGTTAAGCTGGGCTTCGTGGAGGCCGGAATTCCTGCGGGAAATGAGCTTGAGTTTGTTGCAGGTGAGCACGGTGAATGCCCTCCCGGCGGTGGCAATGCGTAAGGGTATGCCCGCCTTTTTCGCCGCCTTGCAGATCTCCTTATCGGGGAAGACGTGGATGATGACATCGGCCTTGAGGGATGCAAGATGCGAGATGCAGGATTCAGGATCGAGGGATATCGCCCCCCAATCAACAAACTCATCCACAAACCGGCATGCCTCGATCACGGGGCGAGTGTAGTTCCGGCCGAGGAAAATGATATAACAATCGGGAAACTGTTGTTTCAGCACGCCGGCAAGGGGGAGGGTGAGCACCACATCCCCGATGCTGTCGGTCCTGCTGATGAGGATACGCATCAGTCGAGAATTGCCTGAATGCCGGGGAGCGATTTGCCTTCGATATATTCGAGCATGGCGCCGCCCCCTGTGGAGACGTAGCTCACCTTGTCGGCCATGCCGTACTTGTTGATGGCAGCTACGGAGTCGCCGCCGCCCACGAGAGTATAGGTGCCGTTTTCGGTGACTTTCACGATGGCTTCGGCGATGGCGCGGGTACCTGCGTCGAAGTTGTTCATCTCAAACACCCCCATCGGGCCGTTCCAGAGGATGGTACCCGATTTTTCGATCACATGGCTGAACTTGGCAATGGCTGAGGGGCCTATGTCGAGGCCCATCCAGGGCACCTGGATGTCGTAGGCGCTGCCGGTCCTGACGTTGGCGTCGTTGGAGAAGTTGTCGGCCAGCACGGCATCCGGCGGGATGTAAAAATTCACACCGAGGGTCTTGGCGCCTTCCACGATATTCTTGGCCAGCTCCACATACTCCTCTTCCACAAGTGAAGCGCCGATATCTCCGCCCAACGCCTTGATGAAGGTGAACATCATGCCGCCGCCGATGATGAGGTTGTCGACCTTGTCCATGAGGTGATTGATGATCTCGATCTTTGTGGAGACTTTTGCCCCGCCCAGGATGGCCGTGAAGGGACGCTTATTGTCTTTGAGACACTTGTCGATGTTGAGGATCTCGTTGGCCATCACATAGCCGAACATCTTTTTGTCGTCGAAGAAATCGGCGATGATGGCGGTGGAGGCATGGGCCCGATGAGCCGTACCAAAGGCATCGTTCACATAGTAGTCGCCCAGCGCGGCCAGTTTTTTTGCAAACTCCTCGTCACCCTTTTCCTCCTGCTTGTAGAAACGCAGGTTTTCGAGCAGGAGCACCTCGCCGGGCTGCAGGGAGGCGGCCATGTCGGTGGCCGATTGCCCGATACAGTCGTCGGCAAACTTTACCGGGCGTTTCAGCGCCTGTGTAAGGTAGGGCACCAGGTGTTTCAGAGAGAATTTATCTTCGGGGCCGCCTTTTGGGCGTCCGAGATGCGACATCAGGATTGCCGATCCGCCGTCGTTCAGGATCTTGCTGATGGTGGGCAGGGTGGCATCGATACGGTTGGTATCAGTGATATTGAACTGATCATCGAGGGGTACATTAAAGTCGACCCGGATGAGCGCTTTTTTACCGTTAAAATTGAAATTATCAATCGTTATCATAGCTTTCATTATTGGGTTATCAGGGCAAATTTAAAATTTTTAAAAACCACAACGCATATATTTTTAATTTTACCCTGCTTTTTAACTTCTAACGAGATGCAGGATCTTACAATTACAATAGTACAGACAGGCCTCTTCTGGGAAGATCCCACGAAGAACCTTGAGCATTTTACGCGTCTTCTCAACAGGATAACAGAGCCTGTCGACCTCATCCTGCTCCCCGAGATGTTCAACACCGGATTTACCATCAACACCGGCAGTTGCGGCGAAAGCATGGATGGTCCCTCCATCCGCTTCCTGAAGGAGCAGGCAAACGAAAAAAACACGCCCGTCATGGCCACCCTCATCATCGGGGAGGGGGGCGACTTCTTCAACCGCCTGGTATGCGCATTTCCCGACGGGCACCTCGAGACATACGATAAGCGCCATCTTTTCCGTTTGGTGGAGGAGTACAAGATCCTGAAAGGCGGAAAAAAGAGAACACTTATTAACATCAAAGGATGGAACATTATGCCCATCATCTGTTACGATCTGCGTTTTCCTGTTTGGAGCAAGAATACCTTTAAAAACGGCAAATATGAGTACGACCTGCTGGTTTGCCTGGCCAACTGGCCGAACACGCGGGCCCACATCTGGAAAACGATGTTACCTGCGCGCGCCATCGATAACCAGGCCTATTCGGTGGGTGTGAACAGGATCGGTGACGACGGGAACGGGATTTTCCATTCGGGCGACTCGCGGGTATGCGATGCCAAGGGACAGATCCTGGCAGCAGCGGAGGCCGGCAAGGAGGAGATTGTCACCGTGACGCTTTCGGCGCAGGAACTCAGGAACTTCCGCGAATCCTTCACCGTGGGGCTCGACTGGGACTCGTTTACCATAAATAACTAATTGAATCATGGCTGAACTTTCGGTCGTCATCATTACCCGCAACGAGGAGCAGAACATCCTTCGCTGTCTCGGATCAGTAAAACCGGTGGCAGGCGAGGTTGTGGTGGTCGATTCGGGTTCGGCCGACCGTACCGTGGCCTTGTGCCGCGAAGCCGGGTGCCGCCTCTTTACCCGTGAATTTGATGGCTACGGAATGCAAAAGCAATATGCCGTTGACCAGGCTGTGAACAACTGGGTGCTCTCCATCGATGCCGACGAGGTGCTCTCGCCCGAACTGCAGGAGGAGATTAGGAGGCTGATGAAAACGATGCCGCCGGCCGGCTCGCAGGCTCCAACTGACCCTGTGTCACCTGCAGGATACCGCATCCACTTTGCCCTCCATTTCATGGGGAAGATCCTGAAGCACGGCGGGGTGGGCAACGAATACCACCTGCGGCTTTTCGACCGCACGAAAGGGGGACTCACAACGGTTCCCGTGCATGAAGGTATTGAAGTTAACGGGACCATCGGAACCTTAAAAGGCAGGGTCATCCATTACTCTTACCGCGACATCAGCCATCATATCGAAAAGATCAACACATACACCACCCAGGCGGCCGAAGGGTATGTAAAGAGAGGAAAGTTCTTTTCAAAACTGTGGACTGTAGCGAAATTTCCCAGCAGCTTCATTGCCTTCTATTTTCTCAAGCTGGGATTTCTCGACGGCTACCCGGGATTCATGTGGTCATTCCTGGCGGCCGTATATGCCACCCTGAAGGTGGCCAAAACCATCGAACTAAAAGCCCGGCCATGAACATTGTTGAGATCGTCGTTCCGCTGCTGCTTTTGGCGGTTGCTGTCTATGTAACGGTCGAATACAGCCTGCTGGTACCTGCACCGCGCGGGTTGCCTGTACTCATGTACCACAAAATTGCCGAACGGGGCCCTGACGGACTTACTGTTACCACCGATCAGTTTGATCTGCAATTGATGTACATGAAAGAGAAGGGATATCGCACCATTACCTTCGCGCAGCTGAAAGAGATGATGAGCATGGACGCAAAACTTCCAAAGAAAACAGTGATTATCACCTTCGACGATGCCTACCGCAATTTCAGGGAACTTGCCCTGCCATTGCTAACCAAATACCAGTTCAGGGCGACGGTTTTTGTGCCGGTTGCCTACATGGGCAAAACCAACATCTGGGACCGCGGCAGCGATACCATCCTTACTGCAGAGGAGTTGAAACAGATCGCCAATCGCGGAGAGGCAGAGATCGGACTCCATTCGTTTCTGCACCGGAGTTACGGCGACATGGCCCTTGCCGACATGGAGGAGGATCTGCAGAATTGCTACAGCACAATGGCCTTTCATGCACTCCCGTTTGCAAAAGTACTGGCCTATCCCTATGGAGGGTTTCCGAAGAAAGACAAACAGCTGAAGGGGCAGATGGTGGAGATCTTCCATAAGATGAACCTCGATTTTGCACTCAGGATCGGGAACAGGATCAATCCGTGGCCGCTGCGGGCGCCTTATGAGATACAGCGGATAGACATCAAAGGAACTGACAGCTTCTTCATTTTCCGCACCAAACTGAGAAAAGGGCGGGCGAAACTATTTGCATAGTGAATCATGTATAAGATCACCTTCAGTCAGCTCACCCGATTTTTCTACATCCTGGGATTGATGGGAATCCTTGCCATGCTCCCATTCTCCAAGATCGTTGTGAGCATCGGACAGATGGTTCTGGCCGGTACGTGGATCGTTGAGCGGTTTGACTACAAAAGGTGGATGACATTTTTGCGTTCAAGGCCGCGGTTCCGGTTTGTCGTTGAAGTTATCCCATACAGCCTTTTCCTTACCTTCCGGGGAATTTACAAAGGGCTGGGAGTATTTGTCCGAAACAAACCCGCGCTGATCTTCTTTTCCATTCTTGTCCTTCACCTCATCGGGCTCTTCTTTACCAGCGACTTCAATTATGCCCTGAAAGACCTTCGTACAAAGGTTCCGCTGTTCCTCTTTCCGCTTTTCATCGCTACATCAGCACCCTTTGAAAAGAAGGCATTTCACCGGTTTATGCTCTTTTTTGTTTTGGCGCTTTTGGTGGCTACTCTCATCAACAGCTGGAAGGCCTCCCATATGCAGATTGTCGACATCCGCGAGATTGCCCGCAGCGTTTCGCACATTATTTTCGGTTTGCTGCTCACCCTGGGAATTTTTTCGCTCGGTGTTTTCACATTCAGGGGCAGGGTGGTTCCCCTCTGGGCAAAGGGCATCTGCCTTCTCGTACTGGCCTGGTTTTTGGCGTACATGGTACTCACCAAGTCGATGACCGGATTGCTTGTTTTACTAATCACCCTGATAATCCTGATCCCAATATGGATCTTCCGGATGAAAAACCGCTGGGTGAAGTTCGGACTGATCATGGCGATCGTCGCCGTTACAGCAGCAGCCGGGTTTTACCTGCGATCCATTGTGAACGACTATTACCAGGTAAAGCCTGTCGATTACCGCACCCTCGAACAGGTGACCTCCCGCGGTAACCGTTATGTGCACAATGTTTTCAACTACCAGACCGAAAACGGCAACCGTCTCTGGCTTTATGTACAGTGGGATGAGCTCCGCGAATCGTGGAACCACCGCAGCCGCATCCGGTTCGACAGTCTCGACCTGAAGAGGCAGCCCATTGCCTTTACCCTCGTACGTTTTCTTACCTCCAGGGGATATCGTAAGGATGCGGATGCCGTGGAAAAGCTTACCTCAGAAGAGGTCTTCGCCATCGAAAAAGGGGAGGCCAACTACATCTTCATGAAGGAATTTCGTATCCGCGGCTGGATTTACGAGTTTCTGCTGGGTTACGACAAATATCGCCAAACCGGCAACGCCACCGGTTCCAGCATGATGCAGCGCCTCGAATACTGGAAAGCATCCATCGGGATCATTGAACGCAACTGGCTCACAGGTGTGGGTACCGGCGACATGAATATCGCCTTTAAACAACAGTACATCCGCATGCACTCAAAACTGGACCCCGACCAACGCCATCGGTCGCACAACCAGTTCCTCTCGATCTTCGTAGGCTTCGGTGTCTTTGGCCTCGCGTGGTTCCTCTTTGCCATCTTTTACCCGCCCTTCATACTGAAGCGTTTCGACGACTATTTTTTCTTCGTCTTTCTCATCATAGCCCTCCTCTCCATGATGACCGAAGACACCATCGAATCGCAGATGGGGGTCACGTTCGTTGCGTTTTTTTATTCGTTTTTCCTGTTTGGACGTAAGGAGAAGGAACCAATTTAGCATTCATTTTTCAGGGGATGGTGATCCCGATCCTGAACCCCATAAAGTGAAGGGGAAACTTATAGTCGACCAGCGAGGACCTGGTTACAGTTCCTGTGTCATTGGTTACTTCCCAGCTGTTAACGTAGGCCGATTCGATGGACTGGTATTTGTAGAACACCTCGTACATGAACTTCAGTTTTTTGGTCACGGGCATCTTGTACCCCACTCCAATGCTGAAGGAGAAGCCTCCTGTACCCTCCTGAACGTAGGTGGTTGAATAGCGGGTTCCGAAACCGTAGCCGAGATAAAGATTGGCGAAAATGCTGTTGGTAGCCGGCTTGAAGTCGTACCCCAGGTATCCGTATACAGGCCAGAAGAGGCCGTTTGTCCATCGTTCGGCGCCAACAGTCACCCCAAGGGCGAGCTGGTTCATGTACATGATCCCGTTAGTTGTCTGCAGAACGATAGGTATTTCGTCGTTGCGGATCTGCTTTTGAATGCCGTTCTCCACATCTGCATTGAAGGAGCCGATGCCGAAAGAAACGCCGGCTTCCGTTTTGTTGAAGAACTTAACCGATGAAGGCTTTTTCGCCTCCTCCGGTTCGTTGGTAATGATCATTTGTGCCGATGCAGCGGCTGACATCAGCAGGAAAGCGAGGATGAAGAAACAGGCCGATTTGCTCATTTTTTTAGTCTGTAGAAACCTGCATAAAGATACAAAATAGTGACGAAAAGAGAAAAAACCTTTACTTTGCAGGAGTAACTTTATAAAGCCGATACTGATGACTGATTCTCAATACTTTTCTCCCGATCCGTGGCTGGTTGTTGTAAACCCCAATGCAGGAAGCAGGAAGGGTGCAAGGGAGTGGCCCGGGATCTGCCAGCACCTGGCGAAGGAGGGCTTTACCACCGACTGCGTGTTTACCGAACACCGGGGACATGCGATTGAGCTTACCCGCGAAAGGATCGCCAAAGGTTTCCGGAAGATCGTGGTGGTAGGGGGTGACGGCACGCTCAACGAGGTGCTGAACGGGATCATGACGCAGAACCTGGTTCCGGCAGCAGAGATCACACTGGCGATGATCCCGGTGGGGACCGGCAACGACTGGTGCCGCACCTTCTGCATACCGTTCGATTACAAGAAGGCCATCGAGGTGCTGAAACGGGGAAAGACCGCCTTCCAGGATGTGGGCAAGATCTCCTATTTCACCAGGGAGGGACAGCAGCTGCGTTACTTCATGAACATCGCCGGCATGGGGTACGACGCCCTGGTGGCAAAAAAGACCAACCTGCTCAAAGAGAAGGGGAAGGGAACCCCGCTTGCCTACATGTACTTCGTTTTTGCCAGCCTGTTGCAGTGGCAGTTCATCGAGGCAGTGATCGAGGTCGACAACCAGCAGGTCTTCAAAGGAGAGATATTCTCCATGAATGTAGGCATCTGCAAATACAATGGCGGCGGCATGATGCAGGTACCCGATGCCATTCCCGACGACGGACTGATGGATGTAACCCTGATCAAAAAAGCATCGAAATTCCTTGTAATACGCTATGCAAAAAAACTTTTCGACGGCACCCTGATTAAACTCCCCTTTGTGAGCACATACAAGGGCAAGTCGATCCGCATCCGCTCGGTCGGCAAGATCTACCTCGAGGCCGACGGAGAATCACTGGGGCACACGCCGTTTGTGTATGATGTACTGCCGCTTGCGCTGAGGGTGGTGACGGGACTGGCTGAATAATGCACGAATGCACAAATGCACGAATGCAAACAATGCAAAGAATGCACCACGCTATCAATGGAGGATCAGATTTAAATGGATAGACAGGCAATCGTGCAGCGTTGAAATAATTGATTTTCATTATGCGTACATTGTGTTTTATTGTTTTATTGACACTTTCGGGCATTGCTATGGCTCAGGATGTAATAATCACCCTTACCAGTAAACATAAGGGGGTTGCAGTTGAGCTTGACACTATTATTTTGGAGAATCTTTCGCAGCCCGATACGGTTATTCTTTCCCCACTGCCTGCCAGGATTACATCGTACCAGATTGATTTGCGGAGAGGAAAGATCATAAATAATATTGTTGAGTACCCAGATGAATTCGGAGTCTTCCTTGAAATTAACAATCCGGGTTATCAAAAAGTGAAAGTGGTACTACAGCGGAGTGAAAGTTTAAAGTTCACCCTGTTTTCAATGACCGGAAAGACAATCTGGCAGGAAACCGTTCAATTTCGAGAGGGTAGCAGTTGTGTCGACATAAATTCCGGAAGCGAACCACTTTATTTATTGAGGGTTCAAGGAGGGAATTTCGACCATTGTTTCAAGTGTCCCGGTAGCCCTGGGTCAACCGGTGGTGTTGCCATAAACCAACTGACAAAATGTACTGTAAAGGAAGCAAGTCAGAAGTTTGGGAGCTCTTTGATTCCTTTTGAATTCGTCTATTCTCCCGGCGACCAGGTCAAATTTACCGCAATTAAGACCGGGATGTATCCGGGCTTCAAGGTGGAACATCCTGTAAATCTTGATTCGATTTCTATTGAACTTGCTGCAACGCCTTGTGCCGGTCAGACTGTCGTTTATGATTATGACCAAAACTCCTATGCAACTGTTCAGATCGGGAACCAATGCTGGTTGCGGGAAAACCTCAGGTCAGTTCATTATGCCGATGGCGCTCCCCTTGTTGACGGAACAAACGCGGGAAACATCAATGGGAATTATCAGACAAAATACTGGTTCGATTACAATAACGACCCTTTTCTGTCATTGATTTATGGTAAACTTTACACAGGAGCTGCATTCATGAACGGAGTCAGAGCCGAACCATGGGATACAAATATATATCAGGGCATTTGTCCCAATGGCTGGCATGTTCCAAACGACTACGAATGGATGAGGATGGAGGCCTTTTTGGGTATGGGGGGCGACACTAATGGTATGTTTATGTGGCGTGGCACCGACCAGGGGAAAAAACTGAAAGAACAAGGATTAATGCATTGGATCGAAGTAAACAACGGAACCAATGAAAGTGGGTTTACAGGTATCCCCGGAGGTATAAGAAGCAATTCGGGAGAATATCATAGTTTGGGAACTCAAGCCACATGGTGGACAGGCACATCGTTGGGTGATTCTGGAATTGTACGAGCTCTTGCTAGTCTAACATCCCAGATTTATAAAGGGTTGCTGGATTACGATCGAGGGCTTTCCTGCAGGTGTATTAAAGATTAGTCAGGCAATTGACTTATCCAGCCCAATGGTTACAGATATCTGAGAGTTAGTGATTCTGAGCCAGCAGATTTTTTTAAGGCTGGTGTACAACAATCAAACGGTGGCGGGGGAGAAGGTGGTTGTGAACTGAAAAACAAATT
>CAYHCQ010000048.1:0-22802 GCA_964355115.1 uncultured Prolixibacteraceae bacterium
ATAGCCTGTTTGAAGGGGATTTATCTCCACAGGCATTATGCGATAATCTCTCGATCATGTTTACCGTTCCTGTGAAGGCAGGCAGAACACTCCTGTTTTTTGATGAAATTCAGGCTTGTATACCGGCTATTTCATCATTACGCTTTTTTTATGAGAAACTCCCCGGATTACATGTAATTGCCGCAGGGTCACTGCTGGAGTTTGTTTTTGGCGACCTGCCTTCATTTGGTGTTGGAAGGATCCGTTCTATGTTTGTATATCCATTTTCATTTAATGAATTTCTTGCTGCCTGTGGAGAAAACCTCCTGTTAAAAGCTAAAATGGAAGCATCAGGTGAATTCCCATTGCAGGATGCCATCCATCAAAAACTCCTCTCCTATCTTAAAAAATTTCTGATTCTTGGCGGGATGCCCGAAGTGGTTGCTGATTATACCCAGGGATATGACCTTACAGAATGCCAGCGGATATTGGATGATCTGATTATTTCATTAAAGACCGATTTTTCCAAATACCGGAAACGGGTACCGATGCTAAGGATATCAGAGGTTTTTGAATCAGTTGTGCAACAGATTGGAAATAAATTTAAATATAAAGGGGTCGTCACGGAGGCAAATCATAAGCAGATTAAGGAGGCTCTTGATTTACTGATCATGTCAGGACTCGTCATTCCTGTTACCCACACGTCGGCAAACGGAATACCACTGGGAGCAGAATCTGATTCAAAAAAGCGAAAAATGCTCATTTTTGACACAGGCATTTTTCAGCGGTTATCAGGTTTGAATATTCAGGAAGTACTGTTTGAAGAGGGTTTTGATCCAATAAACAAGGGCAACATAGCTGAATTATTTGTAGGTCTTGAGTTGCTGAAGGCATCATCATGTTATCATCATCAGGATCTTTTTTACTGGCATAGGGAATCACTTAACAGCAATGCTGAAGTGGATTATGTGATCCAGAAAGACCGGGATATCATTCCGGTTGAAGTCAAATCGGGTAGCAAAGGATCAATGCAAAGTCTTTATCTTTTTCTGAAGGAAAAAAGAAGAGATCATGGTATTCGTTTTTCACTGGAGAATTATTCATCTTATGGTCAAATAAGATCATATCCAATATATTCTGTCAATGAGATTGTTTGACTGCCAAATAGCATGCCAGCGTAACCTGGCTGGCGACCGCTGACATTTTTATTCCTTTGCCCAGGCTCTCGCGGCTTCAGTTTCCAGATCACTGTATTTCTCTTTTCCTGTGCTTATCTTCACGAAGGCAATATTACCGCCCTTAAATTCGCCCGGCGATTTGTATAGTTTACTTACCGGGTCTCCGCTATCAAAGCCAACACATAAACCATCACCAACCAGGGTGAATTTACCTACCTGTGCTTTCATCGGGCCTTTTGCAACGGCTTTGTCGTTAATATAAAGTTGCATTGTGCCCATAGATTCCTTGTACTCTCCGGCCTTTTCTTTGGTAAATTCCATCCCAAAAGTATATTTACCGGGTTTAAGCGCAGCAGATACCAATTGTTGTTCAGTAATCCCGAGGAAATTATAGACATAATACAGTTTGTGATCTTTAATGAATAAACTATGACCCCCAAATCGGGAACCATGGGCAAAAATAACTCCGGAGGCGGTGGCATCTGTAATTTCAACGTTGGCTACAATCTTAAACGACTTGCCTCTTACATTTACACACACGGCTTCAGGAACGGCACTTGTATGCGGATAATACGTGTAGGCATCCTTTAGTGCTTCTTCTGTCGGTCGCTCTATATTGACCAATTGGATTGTGGTGCGGTCATCCAGCGGTAGTGCCTGATTTTTAGTTGCTTCCTCCAACCACAATTTCTTTAATGCTTCTAATTTTTCAGGATTTTCTTTGGCAAGATCCTTTGATTCAGAACGATCAACATCCACATTGTATAGTTCCCATTTATCCTCGTCAAATTTTCCCTTATCGGTAAGCGGCGCATGCACAGCCACTGCTTTCCATCCATCCTGCCAGATGGCACGGGTACCCAGCATGCAGTAATACTGCACATGTTTTTGGGTGGGATCATTTGGTTTTGCATCAAATGAATATTTCATTGAAACGCCTGATAAAGGGATCTGCTCCACGCCTTTGTAAACCTTTGGCATTTCCAGTCCGCAAATTTCGAGAATGGTCGGAACGATATCCACGGCATGATGGTATTGGTTGCGGACTTCACCACGGGCTTTGATGCCCTTGGGCCATGAAATGATCAATGGATCTGCCGTACCGCCAGCATAGTTTGAATAACGTTTGAACATCTTGAAGGGAGTGGAAAAAGCTGCGGCCCATCCGGTCGGATAGTGTTCATAGGTATTTGGTCCGCCCAGCTCATCAATCAGCTTCATATTCTCGGCCAAATCATCCGGGTAGCCATTAAAGAACTTATTTTCATTGACCGAACCGTTGGGGGTACCTTCTCCGGAGGCCCCGTTATCGGCAGCATACATGATGATCGTGTTTTCATACTGACCGGTTGCTTTTAAATGATCAATGATCCTGCCAATCTGTGCATCGGTATATTCAGAGAACCCTGCATAAACTTCACATAAACGGGAGAATAATTTCTTTTCATCTGCATTTAAGCTCTCCCACGGGCGCACATAATCGGCGGGATTGGCCTGGTCTGCCGGCATCGGGTTAAATTCGGTGAGTTTGGTCCCTTCAGGCAAAATTCCTTTTTAATCATGCGTGGCAATACCCATTTGCGGTAGGCATCGTACCCGTCATCAAATTTTCCTTTGTATTTGGCAATGTAATCTTTGGGCGCCTGGTGCGGAGCATGGTTTGCTCCCGGGCAGTACCACATGAACCAGGGCTTGGAAGGATTTGCTGATTGCTGATCACCAATCATCTTGATGGCCTGATCGGCAAGGTCTTTTGACAGATGATAACCTTCTTCAGGACCATAAGGCTGCTCAATGGCATGATTGTCTTCGGTGAGGTCGGGATAGAACTGGTTGGTTTCACCCCCGATAAAACCATAAAAGCGGTCGTATCCCTGCTGAAGCGGCCACTGGCTTTTATTAGCGCCTGCCGACAGGTCAGTTTCCGGAACATTGTGGTTCTTCCCAAGCCAGAATGTACTCCAACCATTATCGTTTAAAATCTGCGCCATGGTAGCAGTCTGCGCCGGCAACTGGCAAATGTATCCCGGAAATCCGTTGGATCCTTCGGTAATAACACCCATTCCATTCAGGTTATGGTTGCGGCCTGTGTTGATACATGAACGGGTAGGTGAACAAAGGGCAACGGTATGCCACTGCGTGTAGGTCAACCCGTCAGCCGCCAGTTTATCCAGGGCAGGCATGCTGATTCTTCCGCCGTAAGGTGACCATGCACCCAATCCGGTATCATCATAGAGGATGAAGAGAATGTTTGGTGCTCCTTCTGGCGCTTTTTTACGCTCGTAGGGTGCCCAGTCAGCTTTTGAATCACGGACATCGAGGTTGACAACGCCCTTGAATTCTTTGGTTGTTCCTGGTGCGGTGTTTTCTCCGGGGGTCGATTGCTTACACCCGGAAATCAAGGCAACCGCAAATATCAGTAATATGAGGTTTACAAATTTGTTTTTCATAGTATTCAGTTTACGTATTTTCGAATGTTCATTATTTACTTCTCTTCGGCAAAATCTACTGTAAACAAAGATAAACATAAACATTCAACATCCAGCCTTTCGCTATTTTTCTTTACTTTTATCCCCAGTCTAAACCCCGAAGCTTGCGTACCCTCCTCCTCCACCTTCACCCTGCAAAAGTAAGTGATCCGGCACTCCGGTTCAACCGCACCTTTGGATTGGGCGGAATGGCCGCCCTGCTCATCGTCATTCAGATTATCACCGGAATATTGCTCAGGTTTTATTATGTACCCTCGCCTGCCGGGGCTTACGATTCCGTCGTGTTTCTTAAAAACCAGGTGCTCTTCGGCCCGTTCATCCGCAACATTCACTACTGGAGCGGGGTGTTCATGCTGCTGATCGCCTTTCTCCATTTTCTTCGGGTCTTTTTTACCGGCGCTTACAGGGATAAACGCAAGGTGAACTGGCTCTTTGGTCTCGGGTTGCTGCTGCTCGTGGTCCTCCTGAATTTTACCGGCTACCTTCTGCCATGGGACCAGCTCGCCTACTGGGCCGTCACGGTAAGCACCAATATCATCGGCTACCTGCCCCTGGCCGGTGATGCCCTCAGGGATTTGATCGTCGGCGGCAAAGAACTCAATGCAGGCACACTACAGAACTTCTTTACCTTTCACACTGCTGTTTTCCCATTTCTGCTGATCGCCCTGGTACTCTACCATTTCTGGCGGGTACGCAAGTCGGGTGGGGTAATGGTTCCCGAAACCGGCGAAAAGCCTGAAATGGTCCCGGTCATGCCCAACCTGGTTTACCGTGAATTCATTGTCGCCCTTGCTTTGATAGCCATCGTGTTTGCTTTTTCGGCTCTGTTCAACGCCCCGCTGCTTGAAAAAGCAAACCCTGCCTACAGCATGAATCCCACCAAAGCGCCCTGGTACTTCGCCGGCGTACAGGAGCTGCTCATGCACTTTCACCCTCTATTTGCAGCGTTTGTCATCCCCCTGGCCGTGATCATCTTCCTGGCCTGGATTCCTTTCCTTAAATACCGGGAGGAATCCAACGGTCACTGGTTCATCTCGCACAAGGGCATACAATCGGCAAAGGTCACGGCCATCTTTGCAGTTTTGGTAACCGTCTCCGGCATTTTGTTTAATGCTTATATCCTGAACTTTGAAATCGCCCTTCCCGGGGTTCCTGCGCTGATCAGCAACGGCATCGTTCCGCTGACTATTCTGCTCGCCCTGATGGGGGGATATTACAGACTTTATTTAAAATGGCTGTCACTTACGAAGGCAGAACTGGTGCAGGTTGTATTTGTGTTCATCTTGGCGGCATTTATTGTACTGACAATTACGGGTATATTTTTCAGGGGAAAGGATATGGAACTGACAATTCAAATATTCTAATTGTATTATCTTTACAAAAACAAATTAATATGCTTACGAAAGAAAAAGTAAATAAAACGATTAACAGGCTCCCCGATTCTTTTACTATCGACGAATTGATTGATCAGTTGATATTTATAGAGAAAGTCGAGGAAGGATATCTGCAATCTGAAGCCGGAAAGGTTGTTTCAAATGATGACGTTAAATTAATGATTGAAAAATGGTCAAGATAGTTTGGACTGAAAGTTCAACCTTGGATTTAAAGGAGATATTTGATTACATAGCTCATGATTCCGACAGGTACGCTTCTATAACCACTCATAAGATTTATCAGAGAGCGCAGGAGATAATTGATAATCCATTTATTGGAAGAATTGTGCCAGAATTCAATGAGAAATTTATTCGGGAACTAATTGAGGGTAACTACAGGGTAATTTATAGAATCAAAAATGAAATACAAGTTGATGTTTTGAGAATATTTCATTCAGCAAGATTATTGAATAAAACTTCCATTAAATAAGACTATCCTGACTGAAGTCACCATAAAGCGCATTTCCCGGCGCGACTTTTTTGTCATGGCCTGGAAAGGGCTAGGCATCCTTGCTCTGCTTGAAGCAGCCGGCATGATTACGGCCTACTTCTTCTCCGGTAAAAACCGGCAGACTGTAGCTCCGAAGCAACTGCTGGAGGCCGGCCCGGTGAACTCATTTGCCCCTGGCACGGTGAGCGCCTTCATGGGCGGAAGATTTTACCTTGCACGACAGCAGGATGGCGGGTTTATCGCACTTTCTCTGCGCTGTACCCATCTGGGTTGCTCGGTTTCCTGGGAAGAGAACCGAAACCGGTTCATCTGTCCATGTCACTCTTCGGCTTTCGACATCGGTGGCGAGGTGCTGAATCCCCCTGCCGCAAGGGCGCTTGATTACTACCCGGTGCTGATCGAAAACGACCTGGTGAAGGTCGATATCGGAACCCTTAAAGAGCGGAAAACATCCCGGAACGAACAACTCACCTACGCACCCAAGCCATGACCAACAACAGAAACTGGAGAGTTACCGGACTGGTTGCCACCGTGGTGATTGTGCTCAGCTTTCCCCTTTCACTGCTGATGAACCGGGGAGCGGGTGAAGTCGTGCAGGCAGGGGCCACCTTTACTGGCGGCAAAGCCTGCATCGAATGCCACCAGAAGGAGTACCGGCTGTGGAAGGGTTCTGATCATGATAAAGCCATGTCTGTGGCTTCCGACAGCACTGTTTTGGGCGATTTCAACAAGGCAGAATTCACCTTCAACGGAAAAACTTCGAAGTTCTACAAACGAGGGGAGAAATACCTCGTTTTTACCGAAGGGGTTGACGGAAAGATGACTGAGCTCGAGGTCACCCATACATTTGGCGTTCGCCCTCTGCAACAGTACCTCATCCCCTTTGACAAAGGGAGATACCAATGCCTCCCTATAGCCTGGAACACGGTGGAGAACAAATGGTTTCATATGGCCGGTATGGTTTATAAGCCCGAAGATCTGAAACCCGATAACTGGCTCTACTGGACCAACCAGGCACAGAACTGGAACAGCATGTGTGCCGAGTGCCACTCCACAAAACTTGAAAAGAATTTCGATCTCACGACAAAATCATACAATACCACCTGGGTGGATATCAATGTGAACTGTGAAGCTTGTCATGGTCCGGGTTCCGCCCACATCGAGTGGGCCCGCCTGCCGGTGATGGGACGGCCTCAGGACAATAATACGGGATTGACGGTAAAGACCAGCAAGATTCCATCCCGGCAGTATGTTGAAGCTTGTTCTCCCTGTCACGCCAGAAGAAGTTCATTGGGAAACCTCGACCATTCGCACAACGATTTTCTGAGTTATGCCATTCCGCAGCTACCCACCCGGCCCATGTACCATATCGACGGACAGTTCCTCGAGGAGGATTACGAATATGGCTCTTTCACGCAAAGTAAGATGTACATGAAAGATGTCCGGTGTGGCGACTGCCACGATGCCCATAGCCTGAAGCGGAAATTTGAAGGCAATGCGCTGTGTACCCAGTGTCACAGGGCCGACGAGTACGACACCTACAACCATCATCTGCATAAGGCCAAGGGTGAAGCTGGTAATTCATTCAGCAATAAAGAGGGGAAAAAACTTGGCCCTGGCGACGGAAACCTTTGTCGCGACTGCCATATGCCGGGACAATACTACATGGGGATCGACCGCCGTTTCGACCACAGTATGCGCATCCCCAGACCTGATCTTTCCATTCAACTGGGCACTCCGAACGCCTGTATCAACTGCCACGACGACAAAACCGACCAGTGGGCGCTGCAGAGCGTTAATAAATGGTACGGGGAGAGAAGAAAGGCCCATTATGCCACCATTCTGGCCGAGGCTGCCGACGGTAAGACCGGGGCCGATTCCGGTCTGCTGAGGATCATCAACAGCAACCTATACCCCGAGATTATACGTGCGACAGCTATCCGCTATCTTCAACCCTATCCGGGTGACAAAGCAAGGAGCGCTGTTCGGAAGGCCATGGGCGATCCCGACCCGCTGCTGCGACACACAGCGGTAGAGTACTTCCTGCCGGCCGACTCCGCCGAACTCTTCCGGGTTTTGTCTCCCCTTCTGGGCGATCCTGTTAAATCGGTTAGAATGGAGGTTGCGAACCGCTTGTCCTCCTTTCCGAAGACCTCCTTCAGCGAAATCCAGTACCGTCTTTTCATGAAGGCGCTTGAAGAATACAGACTCTCGCAGGAGTATGTGGCCGACTTCCCGGCTGGCAGGTATAACCTGGGAAACTTCTATGCCAATACAGGAAAAAATGCCCTGGCTGAGGAGAACTACAGAGAGGCGCTGGCCATCGACAACCTCTTCTACCCTGCCAAGGTAAACCTGGCGCTCCTCTATTACAAGGGCGGCCAGACCGCTCCCGCCGAAGTGCTTTTCCGCGATCTGGTTTCCAACCACCCTGAGGTGACCGAAGGCCCTTATTATCTTGCATTGCTTTATGGCGAGCAAAAAAGGTACCCTGAAGCCATCTCCCTGCTTGAAAAGGCTTGCCGGCAACCCGGCAGGAATCCCCGTGTTTTTTACAATCTTGCACTTCTGTACCAGATGACCGGCCAGGACGACAGGTGCGAGGCGACCTTCACCAAAGGGCTCCGCGAGGAACCCTGCAACTTCGATATGCTCTATGCTCTCTATGCTTTTTATATGAATAAAAACAAGCGTTCAGAGGCAGCACCTGTAATTGAAAAAATGAAAACCTGCTTCCCGGGGGAGAAACAGGTTCAGGATTTGTACACAGACTTTTATCACGGAAAATAGAAGCATCAAGGATTAGTCATGAATTTTTGATTATTTTTGCATGTAAGCAGACATTCATCGGGAACACCCAAGAATAGTAACCGCACCTAATAATTAAAACCAAAATTTAAATCAACATGAAAAAATCAATCCTGTTTATTGCAGCACTCTTCCTGGCATCCTATGCCTGGGCACAAAGTAACAAAGAGGAGGTCGACCTTGTACAGGCCGCTTTCGGCATGGAAAAAAAACAAGTTGTGGCCAGTTTTGTTAAACCTTCTGATGGTCAGAAGGATGCATTCTGGAAACTCTACGACCAGTATGAAACTGCTCGCAAGTCTCTGGGAAAACAGCGCATTGAGCTGCTGGTCCAGTATGCCAATCAGTACGAGACCATGACCGGCGCACAGGCTGATGCCTGGACCCTGAAGGTGATCGAACTGCAGAAGAAAACCGATGCCCTTATAGTTACCTATTACGGCAAAGTGAAACTCATCTCCGATCCGATTGTGGCAACACAATTTTACCAGATCGAAAATTTCATCCTCACGGGAATCCGCATGGAGGTCCTGAAAGGGGTGCCTTTTCTTTACCGGCCGTAAGGAATGCTTTTTCCGACTTTGTTAAAAAACGGCCATCGGAAGATGGTCGTTTTTTTACTGATAACCCTGTGCACTGTTGCAGGAAGCCCTACATCCTTTTGCCAGGAGGTGAAAACCGCACCTCAGACTGAACCATCTCCGCAGCCTGAAAACATCGAATACGCTGAAATCCCGATCCGGTCTGTGGAGGTTATAAATCAGACCCGTCAGGCCTTTCACGACCTGATCCCAACAAACACGATAATTAAATTACGGGTTAACAATGCCCGGGTGCTTGCCTCCGTCGACACCACACTGCTGAAACCCCTGGATACTGAAGACCCTACCCTAAACTTCAGGCATCTGGAAACCAGGAAATTATCACTCCTCAGGGAGCAGAAGAAACTTGCCGATGAGGAGGCCAGGTTAAGGGAGGTTATCGGCACTCTCGACAAGTTGTCAAACAGGCTGACCCGTCAGGACAGCCTGTGGTATGCGACCCGTAAGGCGATGCTTCGCGACACCCTGCTCCGGCCGGTTCCCGCCAAAGTTGAAATCACGATTACCTTCCTCGATTCCGCCATCGGCCTGGTTACGGTAAAGAGCAACGCCCTGATGGAGATCCTTGAAAAAACAATTGCCATCGGGGTCAATATCGATCTCTATCTTGAAAGAACGAACACGGTCATCAGGTTGAAACAGATGAATGCATTCACCGGCGACCATACCCCCTTCTTTAGCCTGGATTTCACTGCCGGTTATATGGATGCGTTCAGGAGTTCATGGCATAATATTACCGAACTGAAGATAAAGGTGCTGATGGGGTATATCAGGAGCAACCTGTTCTCCATCCTGGGAATGCTCCTGCTTTTTTTTGGCATTGCGTGGTTCTTCATCGTTCTGAAACGTAACATCCGGGTAAATCTGGAGGGGTACGGCAGGTTTTACAAGGAGATGCTGCTCCTCCTTTTGTCGAGACCCTACAGTTCTGCCATCATACTCATGATCATGTCGGCCTCAATATTCTTCCCCGACCGTCCACTTATCCTTCGCGAATTTACTGCCTACTTCGTTGCCTATCCCCTGCTTATCCTGCTCAATGCCATCCTGCAGAAAAAATACAACGTATACCTTTATGCATTCAGCAGTGTAGTGGTCATCTACATGATTCTCCTTCTGGTTGCTTCCGAAACTGTGTTATACAGGATCCTGCTTATCCTCATTTCCCTGGCTGAAATCGGACTGCTAACCCTGCTTTTTCACCGCTTCAGGACCAGGCCCGCCTTCAATGGCAGGACAAACTACCTGATCATTGCCTTTGTATTGCTTCACCTTGGCTTTGCTGTTACAGGGCTGATTTCGAACCTCGCGGGGAGGGTCCTGATGACTGAGATGGTCCTCAATGCGGTTTTTGTGAACATCAATTATGGGGTGATCCTTTTTATCTCTGTGATCATCCTGAACGGCCTGGTGGTATCGGGTGTTGACTCGCCCCAGGGCAGGTCGCTGAATTCGCTGAGAAAACACGGGGAATTCGTGAAAAAGAGGGCAATCGGATTGCTGAATGGCATCGCTGTTCTATACTGGATCTGGCTCATTCTTATGGCATTCCGGATCAGCGATTACGTGGCTGGATTCATCAGTTCAATTTTTACCCAAACCTACTCAATCGGATCGGCCAGTTTCTCACTTAACGCTGTGGCGATCTTTTTTGCCGTGATCTATGTCTCGGTTGTTTTTTCCAAACTCCTTAAAGTCATACTCGAAGATGATGTGCTCAGCATTCTTCCTCTGTCGAAAGGATTGCCGCACACCATCGCCATGGGAGTCAAGTATTGCCTGATCGTTGCCGGTTTTCTGCTGGCGGTGAATGCGGCCGGCATACCCGTCGACAAACTTACCATCATACTCGGAGCCTTCAGCGTGGGTATCGGCTTCGGATTGCAGAATATCTTCAGCAACATGGTCTCCGGGCTTATCCTCCTCTTTGAACGCCCCATTCAGATCGGTGATACGGTGCAGGTAGGTCAGCTGATTGGAAATGTAAAATCGATCGATCTGCGATCGAGCAATATCCACACCTTCGATGGTGCAGAGGTTATCGTACCTAACGGACAACTGGTTTCCAACGAAGTGATCAACTGGACCCTGTCCGATAAAAAGCGCAGGCTCGAGATACCGGTTGGCGTTGCCTATGAGTCGGATCCCCCGTTTGTTCATAAATTGCTGCTGCAGATACTGAATGGTCACCCCGAGGTGCTGAAAGATCCTGAACCCCTGGTTTTCTTTTCAGGGCTTGGAGAGAGTTCACTCGATTTTGTACTCCTGTTCTGGATTGGCGACTACAACGAAGGCCGGCGTTTGAAAAGTGATATTCTGTTCAATCTTTTTGCAGTACTCAAAGAGAACGGCGTCACCATCCCGTTCCCGCAGCGGGATGTTCACATTAAATAGGTGAAGCAGGATGTAGGATATGGGATATGGGATGTGGGATGTGGGATGTGGGATAAAATACCCTGAATTGCGTGGCGAAAATATTCATCCCTCTTCGAAATTTATAGTTCATGAACCAGATAAGAGAAATACGTTATAATTGGGTTCGCATTATTCCATTGCTCTGTTTTACAGTGGTGATTTCATGTCAGCTGGCAGCCCAAACCTGGGATTTTGTAAAAGAACAGAATGGTATAAAAATATATACCTCTATCGATGCCGGGAAGTCGCTGAAATCATACAGAGGAGTTACCGACATCAAAGCCCCGGCAGAAAAGGTTTTCGCCCTGATCGAAGATGTGAACAATACCGACTGGTGGGATAAGAACCTGACCCAGATTAAAGTGTTGCGCTATGAGAAATACAAACGGGCACAGTACTACCTGGTGTATGACCTGCCGTGGCCTGTCACAGACCGTGACCTATGTGTTGATGTTTCTGTCACCCTGAATCCTGGAACCGGGGAGGGTAAAATTACAGCAGGCCCGCTCTCCGGCATCGTTCCTGAAAAACAAGATATGGTGCGCATCAGGGATTACCGGCAAACATGGACCATAACACCCGTGAACAAAGTACTTACCCATGTTGTCCTTGAAGGATTTGTAGACCCTGCCGGAAATATCCCCGACTGGGTCATCAATATGCTGATCATCGATTCCCCGCTGAAGGTAATCGGTGCGGTGAAGACACGGATGGAAAACTCAAAAGGTCTCCTGCCCTGAGAAATAGAATCCCTGAGATTTGTGACCGATCGCAAAGTCGAGGTTAATGTTCGTTCTGAAGTGTTTGTTGACCATCACCCGGAGACCGAAGCCTACTGCAGGTTGTACATATTGAAAGAGTGCTACGTTTCGGCCGGGGTTGTCCGTGGTTGTTGCATTAACAAATATCACGCCGCCAATGATATTTGAACAGGGCCAGATTGGAAAACGCCATTCAACCTCCCCGTAAACCAGGTTTCTTCCCCGGTACCGGCCATTGGTATAACCCCTTCCGGAACGCGCACGCTGGTCCCCGCCCAGGGTTGGCAGTGTCATATAAGGCAGGTTGCCTGTCAGGTTAAAATCGCCGAATGCCCAGAATGCAATCAGGTTACGTGGTTTCTTCTTCGATAGTCCGACATAGGTCCTGAATTCCACCCAGAGTTCCGATGCATCCTGGTCGCTTCCAAGAAACTTGAAGTTATAACGGTAGTTGATATTGGCATAGATCCCCTTATAGGGATTGGCCTGGTTGTCGCGGCTGTCATAAACCACATTGGCACTCAAACCCGATAAAATATAATGGACAGTGCTATAATTGTGAGTGCCTGAATAGACATAGTGAGGCGTTATCAGCTGAGGCGTTGTATCCAGATTGAGCTTCTCATCCTGGATGGAATAATAATCATCAAAATGATAGCCGAAACCGGCGTAGAAATTCTCAACAATTTTCATATTGATGATCTCACTGAATTTCACATAGTTGTATTTCATCGGGAAGGCAAGCGAATCCATGTCACCCCCTTGTCCCTCCCAGTGAAACTCGTTGGGCAGGTTGCCTGAATCAGGGGCGTTGGTGCCGAGTCCATACGTGGGCTGACTGTAGATGTAAAAACGCCAGTCACCCTGCAGGAAAAACTTGTTCTCTTTTGTATATATGTTTGATTTTACAAAGGTGATCAGCTGTTTTTTCGAGGTCACGGCAACGGTAAATGGGGCTGACGACACCCGGGTATTTTCTTTGGGTCCCATGTACCAGCCAAAGGTGCCGCCTATCCCTAGTAAAAATCCGTTGGAAGGATTGGAACTGATATTGGGCAGCACAAGTGCCATGAATTTTTTTGGAGGTTTCGGCGCCTTCTCCTTTTTTCTGAAAAGATCACCGATGGCTTTCTGGGTGCAATCCTTCTCAGGTTTGGCGTTGAGGGTATCAACCCCCGGGGCTCCGGCTTTTGCAGTCGAATCAGCCTTCTGGGCATACCCACCTCCTGCCTCAACCAGGAAAAATAAGAATAGAAGCGAAATTGGTAAAAGTTTTTTCATAAGTCAAATTTTAGAAAATAAATTTTTCACATCGGCACATCGGCACATCAGCACATCGGCACATTAGCACATCAGCACATTGATTATATCGGCATCCCAAATCCAAAGAAGAACCCATTGGTCCCAATAGAGGTGAAGGCATATTCAAACCTGATCACCAGGTCGTAATAGGTAACAAAGTCAATTCCCAGCCCCCAGCTTAAAAGGAACCTGTTGTTGTAGGGGTTATTTTCGGTGAAATTATTGACCACATAGCCGGCATCGGCAAAGGCATTCAGATAAAATGCGTACTGCAATGCCTTGAATTTATTCTTTTCCTGACCCTCCTTGACTTTTTTCAGAGAGGGTTTTACCAGTTCGTACTTTATATTGTTCCTGCAATAGTACATCTGGTCACCTTTCAGCGTGTAAAGATCGAAACCGCGGATAAAATCATTCCCGCTGGTCATGTTCATCTGGTAATAGTAGGGCGCATTCTCCCCCGATGAGTTTTCTGCCTTGACCATTTCAGCTATATACCATTTACGGCCAATGGTCTGGTAAAAATGGAAATCTATTCCGTAATAAAACAGGTCAACATCTTTTGAAACCAGTCCCAGTCCTATTTTATTGACGAAAACCCGCATCATGTTCCCTTTCAGCGGATAGGAATGGCTGTTGCGTGAATCGTAATAGTAATCAGCGTAGAGTGAGAGTGACACGTTGGTTTTCTTATTTCCTGCGAGGTAGTTGGTGTCGAGCTTTAACACAGAGTCGGAGACCTGGACATATTCGCCGGTCAGTTTCACCGTGCCATAATTATAAAGGCCCGGCCTCAGCGTGAGTTTTGCCCCTATCTTGGCCACCTGGGAGCTGTTGGGAGCATAGAGCATCTGCCTCTTGTTCTCTAAGGAAGCATATTCAACATAGTACATATTCGTGTATCCTGCGGTCATCGTAAGGCCGACTTTTTTCCCTTTGCCAACCCAGGGGATCTTATAACCCACGGCAACGGCCCATGTTTTACCGGCCAGTGCAATGACCGAAGTCTGATGGCTGAGCCCGAACAGATTGTTATGGCTGAAAAACAGACCCATGCTAAGATATGACCAGTCAATATCGCGGATCCACTCGTTGAAATTCGGAGCATTGAGTTTGGGGACCGGGAAGAGCCACCAGTAGTGCCGTTCAGTTACGTCAATGAGGAGGGAGTATTCATTGTCGCTTATCCGTTTCAGGGAGAGGTTAACTGCCAGGAAAAGTTTGGTATTGATCAGGTTCTCACGACTGTAATTCATCCGCAACCGCAACTCGCTCGAATCGCCCGGGTAGAAATTCCGATCGTTGAAATTCACCTTATTCCCTTTCTGAAAAGTGGCCAGGCTGTCACCTATCATGAAATCCAGCTCCCTGATAATTATCGGAGGTTTGGTCAGCTTGTTACCCATAATTTCAACACACGTAATTCTCACATAAGCAGCATCAAGCGTATCGGGAACACGTATTGACCCATTCTGATTCTGCGAAAACACCGTGAAAGGTAAACAAATGGCTAAAACAACGATTACCGAAGTCAGAATTTTCATTATTTTTTTGTGCTAAAATAGTACATTTTAGTTGGTTGATGACACTGCCACCTGTTCAAAATGATAATCATCGAAAGACCCGATTTTGGACAAAACTCCCGGAGTAAATCCATTGTATCCTAATTTATCCATGATTCCGGATGCATACTGATCAACAAGGCGGATTGTCTCCTCTCCCGGCGGATTTTGCGTATGCAAGGGGCGCGGATATTCAACAAGGTATTTGTCAACGCGGGATGAAACACGGCTATAGTCACCTAAATTGAATTTCCGGTAGATTTCTTTCATGTGGAATGGGATATCTCCGGTAAAATCATCCATTTTTACTTCGATGAGATCGGAGGATGGGATGTTTTCACGATCCCGGAAGTAGGCATTCATGACAGTTTTATAAAGCCTGACTACCTTTTCGCGTGAAAAATCTGCCGGAACATCCTGAAGCTGAATTCCGGGAAATATTGACAGTATGAAATGGTACAGTGACTCGACAACCTTGTAGGGATGCCGGTGAATAAAGATGAATTTTGCCCCGGGATACATCTCTCTCAGCAGACCTGTGCGTGTAAGGTGGCATGGGTTCTTCCCGATATAACGGGTACCGCCGGTATTAAAAACAGCTTTCGCGATCATACCACGATAGGAATCTTGCCATTGGGCTACTTTATCAGGTGAAAGATTGCCGGTAAATAATTCCTTATCAATTATCGAGTCGAATTCAGCTGGAAAAAGGAAAAATTTGTAGATGGTCGAAGGCTGGATATTCATCATGCCAAAATCTTCCTCCTGCGGAAAATCCATATCCATGCAGACGTTGTCGTAGGGACGCCGGGCAGGGAGAAAGCGGTTTGTAAAAGGTTTCAGCCACCACGACTGGGTAAGCACCAGGTTCGGAAAAACGGTTTGAAATGTTGTCGTGTAGGCGGCTTCAGGATCCCGGCACAGCAGGTTGTGCAACAGGGTGGTTCCGCTGCGCCAGAATCCTATGATAAATACCGGCGGGGTCTTTAATTCGTGTTCACGGATGCGCTTCTGCCAAAGTAATCTTTCTGTCAGGGTGAAAGGTTCCATGATTGTTGCAGCCATCCGGGTAAGCATAAACTTACTGCGGTAGGCAGGTTCAATCGCATGCAGTCCGGATATTGCTGCGATGTTTTTTAGAGAACTGCCGGCGAGTGTGGTAACTGGAAATCTGAAGCTGGTTCGTCGCATAATGGACTCTACTTATTACGGGCAATGGTCACATAGCCGATTTTTCCGTTGAATTTTGCCGACTTGCCATAATCCGCAACCCATGTACCATCATCAACACCAATATCAGCCAGGTCATCAACCGAAAAAATGCCGGGTTGAGTCTTTTCGATTCTCTTTTCTGCAACCTTTTTACCATTAACCGTTATCGTACCAATACCTCCTTTACCTAATCCACCTCCATCATATTTAAAGTCATACACCAACAAATAATTTCCCTGTTTTAGTGCCGTGGGAGCTATGATCTGCGTTGATTCCATCCCGAGGTAATTGTAAGTAAATGCTGGTTTTCCGTTTTTCAGATAGAAAGAGAGGCCGCCAAACCGCCCACCCTGGCATACAATTACACCGTTACCACCAGCATCCACCGTCACTTCTGCGGTAATTACATAAGAAGTGCTTCTCAGGTCAATGAAAACATCAACACCCATCCCTTTCATACCCTCTCCATAAGTTACCGTGTTTCTGTTGCCCATAACGGTTGGCCTGCCCATCAACTCGGCATTGGTTCTTTCGAGCAGCCGGTCATCAATAGGCAAAACGTGATATTTCTCAGCCTCTTTCATAAACAATCCCTGCATCTCTTTCAATTTTTCCGGGTTTTGTGCGGCCAGATCATTGGCCAGGCTGAAATCTTCCATGGTGTTGTATAGTTCCCATTTATCTTCCTGCAGGGTGTTGGCAGGCTTTAATTTCCATGCCGGCCTGTGAATTGTACGGGCAAACCAGCCATCCTGGTATACGCCCCTGTTGCCAAGCATTTCAAAGTATTGCACTTTATGTTGCTCTGCTGCAGCGGCATCCTGAAATGAATACACCAGGCTGGTTCCCTCAATCGGATCTTGCTCGATGCCATTAACCATTTTGGGCGCGGGTATCCTTGTTGCTTCATAAACTGTTGGAGCAATATCAATGACATGTCCGAACTGCGAGCGCAATTCCCCTTTGGCTTTGAATCCTTTGGGCCACTGAAGGATCATTCCGTTGCGCGTGCCGCCAAAATCAGAAGCTACCTGCTTGGTATAGGAAAAAGGGGCATCCATGGCCACAGCCCAACCAGCGGAAAAATGCGGGTAAGTGCTGGGCCCACCCCACTCGTCATAATGCTTTAACATATCCGGAACGGTTTCGGGGACCCCACTGAAGTAAGTCATTTCACTGTACATCCCGTTCATTTGCCCTTCGGCGCTTGCTCCGTTGTCACCCGCAATAAAAATTATCATCGTGTTATCCGAAATGCCTAGTCCTTCAAGCGTGGAAATTAGCCTTCCAACCTCGTAATCAGTCTGTTCGGCAAATCCTGCATATACTTCCATCTGGCGGGCAAAGAGTTTCTTTTCATCGGCCGAGAGTTTTTCCCAGTCTTTGATATCGGTGGGTTTTGGTGCGAGTTTGGTTCCCGGAGGTACGATACCCAGTTTGATCTGTCGTTCTAAAGTCAGCTCCCGCATTTTATCCCAACCCTGGTCAAATTTCCCTTTGTATTTTTCAATGTATGCCTTTGGCACGTGATGCGGCGCATGGGTAGCACCCGGTGCGTAATACATAAAGAATGGTTTATCCGGTGATAAAGCCTGCTGGAATCTCACCCAGGAAATAGCCTGGTTGGTCATGTCAGTGGTAAAGTGATAATTGGGATCTTCGGGAGTTTCTACCAGTGTGACTCCGTCATAGATTAATGGGGCCCACTGATTGGTTTCACCCCCGATAAAACCATAGAATTTTTCAAAGCCCGAACGGGTTGGCCAGCGGTCCTGTGGCCCTGAATTCGATATCTCCCAGGGAGGAGTTTCATGATACTTCCCGAATGCTGCGGTGTTGTAGCCATTCTGACGCAACACTTCTGCCATTGGCGTAATTGTCTGGGGTCTTATCCCTGTGTTTCCCGGAAAGGTTGTGGCAGCTTCCGTTATGCATCCCATGTTGTTGCTGTGATGGTTATACCCCGTAAGTAAAGCCACCCGGGTGGGAGAGCAAACTGCCGTGGTATGAAAGCGGTTGTACCTTAAACCGTTATCAGCAAGTTTGTCCATGGTGGGTGTGGTAACAGGGCCTCCAAATGCTTCAGACACCCCAAAACCCATGTCGTCAATCAATATTACCACTACATTGGGTGCCCCTTTGGGTGCTGTAACATGAAAGCGTGCCGGCGGTGTTGCGTTGCGCGCATCAAGTTCGGTGTAGGTTTGCCGCTTTGGCTCTTTGATAGGGAGAACAGTACGGTCAAGCTGATCACCCGGGTTGGCTGATGCGACATTTTCCTTTGCTGGCTGATCGTTGCAGCCCGAAAGGAGCAGACTGAAAAACAAAGGGACAATGAATTTTTTCATGGGTCGGAATTTGTTGGTTATGGTTGCAATATTAAAGAATATTTTCCCTGGTTTTAAGTGCCAGATCAGGATAAATACTGAAAACAGCATCATAGTGGGTGAAATGGATCCTCTCTTGAAGTTCCTGATAGAATTGTGTTTTTTTCAGGCCATCCATTACCGGACCCTTTACTTCGGACATGTGAAATGCAATCCCTCCGACTTTTAGTCTTTGGTTAATAGATTTTAGGCTTTCCAGCCCTGAAGCATCGATTGAATTAACTGCCGAGCAGTTGAGTATAAAATGTTGTATTCCCTGATTTGAGGACACGATCTCATTAACCTTTGCTTCCAGGAACCTGGCATTTGGAAAATATAAACTTTCGTCGAGACGCATCGAGATAACCCTGGAATCAGTTACCACTTCATGGCGCTCAATATTTCGGAACTGCTCGGTTCCGGAAATCTGGCCAACTATTGCTACATGTGGCCTGGAGGTACGATAAAGGTACATCATGATGGAAATTCCAATTCCTGCAATAAGTCCGGCAATAACTCCCAAAGTTAATGTAAGAACAATTGTCATGGCCATGGCTATGCCATCGGTGTGTGAATAGGAGTAGGTTAATTTAACCACTTTAAAGTTAACCATGGAAAGAACTGCTACAAATATGGTTGCCCCAAGGGTTGCGCTGGGAAGGAAATACAACAGCGGAGTAAGAAAAAGTGCAACGAGTGCAATCCCGATAGCGGTGAAAGCTCCGGCAGCAGGGGTTTCTGCTCCGGCTTCGAAGTTGACAATTGACCGGGAAAATCCACCTGCCACAGGGAATCCGCCTGACAATGAAGCCCCGATGTTTGCAGCTCCCAACGCTACCAGCTCCTGGTTGGGATCAACATGCTGCCTTTTTTTAGCAGCGAGCGTTTGAGCTACGGAGATGGAAGCGACGTATCCAATAATTGCAATCAGCAGTGCGGGAGTTATCAACTGGCTCCAAAGCGAAAGATCAAAGGGTGGCAATGCAAGGCCGGGAAGCCCCGATGGAACAGCACCCACTATTTTCACCCCATGCTTTTCGAGTTCCAACCCTGACACAATTAAGATTGTAATGACGATGGCAATCACCGGCCCCATTTTGGCAAGTATATCGGCCAACCCTTTTTTCATCCCTGCCCGGGTGAGAAGGTTTGCAAGGTTTTTGCGCACCAGGAGTAAAAAAATGACGACCGGAATTCCGATAGCTGCTGTGTAAATGTTGATCTGGCCGAAATTCTTAACCAATGAAATTATTTGGGAAAGAAATGTTCCGCCGGCAGAAGAGATTCCCAGTACCGGTGTCAACTGGCCTGTGGCAATCTGGATGCCAACGGCAGTGCCTAATCCTGACATGACCGGAAAGCTCATGAAATTTGAGAGAAATCCAAGTTTTAAAAATCCAAGGACAATGAGGATCAAGCCGGTGAGAAAAGCGAGTGCCATGGCAGCCCCTGCGTATTCAGGGGTTCCCTGGGCAGCTATCGGCGCTACGGCAGCCAAAGTCATAAGACTTGTAACTGCCACAGGTCCTACCGAAAGCGAACGTGAAGTTCCGAAAATGGCATACAACAAAAGGGGAGCCATAGAGGCGTACAGGCCAACCTCCGGAGGTAGTCCGGCTAGCTGGGCATAGGCCAGCGATTGCGGGATCAGCATAATGGAAACAATGAGCGAAACAACGATATCGTTGGTGAAGGTCTGCCCGGTGTACTTAGCCCCCCATTCCAGGATCGGAAAATATGACCGGAGTATTTTAGAAGTCTTGCTGATGAAAGTCGTGCCATCCATATTATGCTGGGATTGAAAAAAAATAAATTCCGTTCACCTCACTGATTCCCGGGCAATATCAAACCTGTTTCCTGAAAAACATGCCGCGAAATTTTTCGCTGCCAATTACCCTGGAAACCTCCTTCATTGCAAAAAAAGGTATGAAAGAAACACAAATCACGATTGCCCCACCCAGCCATACAAGATCAATGTGGAGTCTGAGTGTATCAAAAGCTCCAGCCAGATCCGGTGTTTGAATAAATGCTTTGATATAAACCTCGACTATATCGATAACCATGACCCAAAGTGTAAATAAAACCGCCTTGTACATGGTTGGAATGATCAGGGGCTTGTGCTCGTATTTCCTGCTGATGCGCAAAAAGGTCCCTATCATGACAACTTTTGCAACAACCAGCGCTTTGAGAACGCCCGCAAAATAATCTTCCATGACAATTCCGTGCTCTGCCAGCAACAATCTGCGGTATAAAACCACAGCACTGAAAAAAAGCGCCATGTAGGCAACATTGATCCAGTATTCGGTAAACTCGTGCTTGAACTTCTGTTTCCAGCTTTTTTTCACTCCTACAGTTATCATTGTGTTAACTCCTGCCTGATTACTGCCCTGCTCCCTTTTTAAACCCACTTTGTTCAATTACAATTTTCAGGTCGTGAGCATCTGCAACGAGTGAAGTTGCCACAGGATATTGAGTTCCGTCAGGAAGGTCTTTATAGGTCACATCGAATATCACTTTATCCTCAGGTTTGTCAATATAAGTACTGACATTCAACGCCATGAGTTTTTGAGTCGACTTATCAACCGAGATGGCCAGTACATCACCCTGCTGGAGATAATCAGGAAAACTCAGTTTGAATTTTTTATTGGGTTCGAGTATCTGAATACTTACCTTGCCATCTCCATAAATCTTCTGTATTTTTTCAGGTACAGGAGGCAGATAGGCCTTGACCTTTTCTACAGCCTTATCAATGTATTCTGTCAGCTCTTCTTTCTTGTTTTCAATAATTTTACCCCTTAACCCGCCTTTCTTTTTTGGCTGGTCGCTACCCCCGGTTGCCACTTTGGTGAGCTGGCCATCGACACTGTAGTAACACTGATTTTGCTTGGTCGTTTTCAGTTCACCTTTAATATAAACCTTAGTGGTTTCAATCCATGCATACTGCTTAACCTTCTGTTTACTTTGAACAAGATTGGTTTTGATCATGGCTACGGTTTCCTTCATGTCTGCCTGAGCAAAACTAATGGCGGACCAGGCAAACAACATCAAAGCGAGTAACAAATTTGTTTTTTTCATGAGGTTTGTTTTTAATATAGTTAATTTACAACACAATGCGAACGCGAAAGCATTCCTCCGGAAATATTTCTGGCTTTGAACCCGTTTTGCAACAGGATGCGTGTCGCCATATAAGCCCGTTGTGCAGAACGGCAAATGATAAGAATTTCACGATCTCGTGGAAGTTCGTCCAGGCGTGCACGGAGCTCAGACAGCGGGATATTGAAAGCACCCGCGACTGAAGCAACTTCCAGTTCCTGCGGATTGCGCACATCCAGGAGGAAACCATCGCCCAGGGAATCCCAATGTACCAGCGGCATATCACCACGCAGTACATCGGCTGCCACCATACCGGCAAAGTTGACCGGATCTTTGGCGCTTCCATAAGGCGGAGCGTAACTGAGTTCCGACTCTTCAAGGTCGTAAATCGTGCACCCCATCTGGATCGCCATGGCAAAAGAGTCGATCCGCTTGGGAACCCCGTCTTCACCCAGTACCTGGGCTCCAAGGAGCAACCCGTTGGATTTCCGGAAGAGCACCTTGACGATGAGCATTTTGGCACCAGGATAATACCCGGCATGCGAATTCGGATAGAGGTATATCTTTTCGAAATCGGTATCTCCCAATCGGGTAAGAACCTTCTCGCTCACCCCGGTCTGGGAAATGGTTGCATCGAAAAGCTGGCAGATCGAGGTTCCCTGCGTGCCGCGGTAACTTGAATCGCGGCCGGCAATTACATCAGCCACGATCCGGCCCTGGCGGTTGGCAGGCCCCGCAAGCGGGATCAGCGCCCATTCACCGGTAACAAAATCCTTCACCTCAACAGCATCGCCAACAGCAAAGATATCGGGATCGGAGGTACGCATCTGTGCATCTACGCGAATTCCTCCCCGTTGACCGATCTCTAACCCAGCTGCCTTTGCCAGGGCGGTTTCCGGACGAACACCGATAGCAAGGATCACGATATCTGCAGGATGCGCCTTGCCCGACTCTGTAAGCACTTCCAGAGAACCAGCCGCCGTTTTCCGAAATCCGGCCACGCCATCGCTGAGTTCGAGCCTGACTCCGTGTTTTACCATATACCGTTCCACCAGGCGGGCCATCTCCCTGTCAAGGGGAGGCATAACCTGGTCGAGTTTTTCAATCGGGGTCACCTCAAGCCCTCGGTACACAAAGTTTTCGACCATCTC
>CAYHCQ010000049.1:0-22199 GCA_964355115.1 uncultured Prolixibacteraceae bacterium
CCGGAGGCGGTAGGGTTATCGTTGTTAACAACCAGGTCGTTGGCAACAAAATTTATGACGCCTTTCTTTATTGCTCCCCAGGTTGTTTTCTTTTTATCTATCACGCTGATGGAAAGATTCTTATAATAAAAAAGTAGCTTTCCTGTCGCATCGTCGTCATTGGCGGAAACCTGGGTGATCACAAGTTTCTTTATCTCTCCGCTCTTGACTTCAGCCGGCAGAAGTTTTGTAAGCATCGGGTTTATTTCCCGCAGGTCAATATCGCCTACAAGGCCCGAAAATGTAAAGGAATTCTTCGGATCCCCGAATTTAAACCTCACGGTAGCATCGAGTTTGCCTTTACCCATCAGGTATGCCGTGCCTTTCAGTTCAGATACCAAGCCTGCATTCAGGAGCAATGCATCGTTGGTTAACCCGGTAAATGTGGCGCTCATTTTGTCGAAGAAGATCGTTCCCGGCTCTTCTGCGACCTGTTCCTTATAAGTGGCTTTGCCGCTTTTCAGAATGACTGTATCTATTTTCAGGTAGGCCTTCAGATTGCGCAGTCCATCCTGAGGCATCGGCGGTTTAAATCCGGGTTTCGGAGCCACACGTTTGTCGCGATAATCGTCGAGAAGCAGGCTGTCAATTTCAACCAACCCGGCAATTATCTTCCCTTCCAGGATCAATTCCCGCATATTGAACCGCTCAATACGAAGCATTGAAACCGCAACATCCATCCGGTCGGTCTGAAAACCAAGTTTGCGGGTATAATCATGGTTGTTGAACAGCGGTTCAAGGTGGAAATTTTTTATATAAAGTGATTGCAGCCCGGTTGAAAGCCCTATCTCTCCAAGGGAAATCCTGTTCATCCCGTTCTTTGTATTTACCACAATGCCCCCGAGCTTAATACTGATGTCGTCGGCATTAAAAAGACGGCGCGCTCCTGTATGGGTTGAATCGACGAGGATGTTTTTAATCACGATATCACAGGAGGGAATAGAGTAGGAAACGATGGTATCGCCCGAACAGTCGTAATATTCCACTTTCCCCTTCTCCAGTAATATCTCGTGAATCTTAATTGAGGTGAGCCCCTTGGGAAGCGGAATCGCCATCAGCTTCGTCTTTGGTTTGTCTTCTTTGACCTTATGCGATTCCCTCATCTTAAACACAGCAACGTCGGGGGCGGTGAAACTAATCCGTCGCAGATTAATGTGGCGATTTCTGACCAGCTCCAGGATGCCGAAACCGCGAATCTTGAATTCCGCTATCCTAAGCCGGAAAAGCACGGGCGAAAGCGTGTCGGTCAACGACTTTTCCCTGAACAGGGCTGTGTCGGGTATAATTGCAAAATCCTTGATGGTAACATTGCCCGCAATTATATTTAACGATATGTCGCCTATTTCAGCCTGATAGACCCCTTTACTCTCTTTTTTGACATTCTCGATAATAAATTCCCGGACGATTTTCCCGTAATAGAAATAGCCATAAGTGAAAACGGCGCCGGCGATAACAATCAGTGCGGCCAGAAACCATAGCACGATCCTGATGATCAGCCTTGATCTCTTTTTTGGTTGTTTGGTTTCTGAGGTTGTCATTGTTTCATGTTTTTTTCGGCTCTGCGGATCTGCCGCTGGATTTTCGAATTGAATCCCGCGCTGGATTTTATTCCGCTAAGCGTGCTTTTCCACACGAAGTTAAAAAAACCTTTTGATTTATCGCGCTGAAAATATATTACACCTGTACGCATACGGCCATCATCCCTGGGATTGTTATCGGGCAGCAGATAGTTGGCTACCCCTGTCAGCAGAGCCTTTTCGATCTTATTGGCTGCCCCCGGGTCGGTATCGTCAAGGTGTATTTTCAGCCCTGAAAATTTCATGTCCATGAACCCGCGAGATATACTGTCGTTGGCGTGAAGGTGGCGGATGGTTGTTTTCCCGGCCACTCCGCGGGTAACCGATACCGGCAAGAGTTTGGTTAGCATGGGATTGAGATCACGCAGATCGAGCATGCCAATGACAGCGCGCAGGGTAAAACTGTCTCTGGGGTGGTCAATTGGAAACCAGAATCCTGCTTCGACCTTCGATTTTCCCATCAGGAAGGCGGTTCCGTTAACATTCAACGATCGCGTTGAAGATGAGGTTGCACCTGACTTCAGCGTATTAAATCCTGTTACCCTGACATCCATCTTATCGAAGAAAAGCCGGCCGGGTTCCGGACCGGTTTGTTCCTCGTAAGCGGCTTGTGCGCCGTCGATAAGGATGGTGTCAATGCAGACAGGGAATGTTATACGGCGAATCATCTGCTGAGGCATCAAGGGTGTTGGTCCGGGTGGTAAGATCACCCGCTTATCGCGGTAGGAGGCGAATACAAGACCTCTGATCTTCAGGGTTCCAACGTCAATAACTCCGCTGTCGAGCAGTTTATGGAAATTCAGTGTTTGCAGGTCGATGCGTGGCACGCTGATCTCTGTCCTGTCGGCCTGATATCCCAACTTACGTGAAAATTCTTCGCGGCCATAGTTGGGAATTATTGCCATCGAATCGATAAAAGCCGTTCCGGCCTTCGTTGAAAACCCGAACCTGCTGAACGAAAGGCTATACATGCTGTCTTTCAGAACCCTGGTTAACCCGGCAGCAGAGAAGACGATGTTCGCGGTGTTGAAAAGTGGCGTGGTCAGAGGATTGGCACGTGTTGCAGAATCGACCAGGACAGATGTTGCCTGGCAAAAAATCTCTTGCAATGAGTAGGTGAGCGTTTTCTCCTTATCAATGATCCGGGCTTCGGCATCTGCCCCATCGACTGTAACAGACTGAATGCTGAGGGTTTTTATGAAAGGCGGGAGTTGCAGCGTATAAGGGTGCCCGGCTTGCATACGGAGTTTTGGCCCGGATTCGTTTTTAAGGATCTCCAGCCTGATTTTGGGGCGATATATCCGGATTCTGTCAACCCGCCATTCATTGTCGAAAATCGCCTTGTCAAAATAGAACCCGGTTATCTTGAGTTCGGGTATGACAGCCGAAGCCGTTAACCTCTTTCCCTTCATCTGCGCGGGCTCTCTGAGCGGAATAAGCTTCAATCCGCGAAAGGTGATATCGGCAGGGTACGAGTGAACATCCAGCTCCCTGCATTCAATGACATAGTTGCTATCGGCTATAACGGCTCTGAACGGGAATATCTTTAACTGCAGGGAGTCGAAGCTTATGAGTCCGTCTTTTTTGCCCTTTTCCGGAACATGAACACGTGCATTCAGCAAGCCGAAGTCAATGTCTTTCAGCGAAAAATAGGTAGCCTGCCTGTTCTCCAGTCCATCGTATGAAAAAGCCCCCTGTTTCACAATAAGCCGGCCTATCTCGAAGTCGCGGATGAATTTTCGGGCACCGATCAGCCGGGTCTCTTCCGATGGTCCATCTGGAATGAGATTGGCTTCCGTCTTTAGCCTGACTACTGGTTTCTCCAGCAGGATAACGTTGGCCTTAAGAACCTGTTCAAGAAATAGTTTCCGGTGATTCAGTCCGGTGAGGCGCAGCTTTGTCAATGTAAAGGCAAAGTCAAGGGCCGGACGCCCGCCCGGGGAGGCGAAAATGTGATCCGGTCCGGACGTCTTATCAATGCTGATATTTTCCGCCTCAATGAGTGAATCGGCGGTAATCACCTTCACCTGCCCGATAGTCATATGCCTCATTCCATCGGGCGACTCTACCGCAACAGACCGAAGGTTTAAGGCGAAATCACGGCTGTAGAAATAGCCCTGCTGGTTCATCCCGTGTGCCGAATCGATGAGAAATTGCTGCATTTCCAGGTCGAGGTGGGCGGAGGCAATGACCTTTTCAATACTGTCTTGCTGCCGTGCAATTGTACCGTGGCCGTTTTGGATAAGGATCGCATTTCCCCTGATAACATAAACATATTTTTTCAACAGGTCGTAAACCACCTCTTCGTTCTCTTCGGCAAAGAAGTCTCCCGGTTTCCGGAACCGCGGATCCTTGTTTTTCGGAGCACGGTGCCGGGTTACTTTCAGATCGGGTTCGCTGATTTCCAGGCGGTCGAAATCGAAAACACGATGGTTGAAAAGCTTGACCAGGTTGATCCTGCTGAAAGTTACCTGCGGCAATAAAAGGTAGATTGTGTTCCTGGCCCCCCCGGGGAGCATTAGGTTCCTTTTGATGTCGGGAGAGAGCAAGGCATCGTTCACCACGATGTGTGAATGCTCTGTAGATATTTTTACCCTGCCGGCACTCAGGCTGTGAACCTGATCGCGTAGTTTCAGGTTGAAATTACTGAGCAGAAGTTCGATTTTGTCGGCATAAAATATCTTCTGTTTATCAAGGTGGGCAACCGAGTCAAGTAAAAATCCATTGAGTCCGAGGTCTGCCGAGCCTATTCTCACTTCGGGATTTACATCGTTGAGCCGGGAATAATATGCAAAGGATGCCTGCTTAATCGTGAGGGTATCAACTTCTATCGACCTGATTATCCCTGCTATAACCGTAAACATTCCGGCAATCTTGAATTTTTCCCTCTTTTTTTTCGCTTTCCCCGGATCTCTTATTTCGCCGGATAGCAGGTTGCGATAAACCGTCATCGAAAATTTATTCAGCTCCAGATTCTGGATCCGCACCTTTTTATCCGTCAGCGCCCTATATAGGTCAACTCCCTCAACGGAGAAAGCAGGGAGGCTGAACTTGTAGAAATCGCCCCGGGGGCGGGCATGCAATCCACGCAAGGCAAAATTGGGACGCAATGAAAGATCTTTCCCGTAAAGTTTGCTTTTCGCCAGCGAGAAACCAATTTCTCCGGCGCTCAGGAAATAGAGGCTGTCGGCCATAATGTATTCGAAATTGTGAACCTTCCAGTCGATATCACGCGAATAGAACACCCTTTCGCGGTTGTAGTAGCTGAACGGATTTACCGATACATCGCGGAGTATGGCCGAAAACTCATACTCTCCGGTTGAAAGCTTGCCGGTTTTCTGACGGAAAGAGGTCAGCAGCAGTCCATGGTTTACATTAACGGAATCTATATGAAAATCCCGGAACACTTCCGAAACCAACGGGTAGATATCTTCGTAGATTACCTTCCACCTGGCTTTCTTTGCAGTGGTGGTATCAGGAAATCCAACAATGCTTAATACCGGCCGCTCGAAGAGCAGATTTCTCAGGGTGACCTGTTGATGGTTGTAAATCTGCCAGAAGTGGATCCTGTCGATGTTGAGCGATTCGAACGATACCCGGTACAGTGATTTGGTCACCTTTCCCTTCGACTTCATCTGATTATAGAGATGTGTGTCGGGAACAAGTTCAAAGCTGTCGATGTTGATCTTACCTGTAAAAATGTTGAATTGCATCTTCCGGAAATCGACATTGTACAGCCCGTTGCTTGCACGATGAATTTCTTTCTGAAGGACCTCGCGGAGGAACCTTTCACCAAAATAGTTAAAACTAAAGAAGAGTGCTAAATAGACGGAAAGCAGCAACAGAGATGCCAGAAGGACAAGGTTCCGCAAAAGATGACGGTGGCGTTTGGGGTGGCCTTCCATTTTTTCGGGTTCCTCTTCGGCCATTATCGGATCTGGTTTATCACTCAAAGATATACATTTCCCCTATACCTCCTTTTTTGATAACTTTGCGCCCATAAACAGAAAAGATGGATTACAATTTTCCGGAAATCGAAAATAAATGGCAGAAATACTGGGTAGATCATAAAACCTATAAAACAGAAACCGATCCCTCCCGGCCCAAATTTTACGTCCTCGACATGTTCCCGTACCCCTCCGGAGCAGGACTACATGTTGGGCATCCACTTGGCTACATTGCCTCCGACATTTATTCCCGTTACAAGCGGCTGAAGGGATTTAACGTGCTTCACCCGATGGGTTATGATGCTTACGGGCTTCCGGCCGAACAGTACGCCATTCAGACCGGCACCCACCCGGCCATCACGACAGAAAAAAACCTCGCCCGCTACCGCGAGCAGATGGATAAGATCGGGTTCAGTTACGATTGGGACCGCGAAGTCAAGACCTGCGATCCCGCCTATTACAAGTGGACACAATGGACATTTATTCAGCTTTTTCATCACTGGTACAACCCTGTCAATCAAAAGGCAGAACCGATCAAAGAGTTGATAAGAACTTTCCGGGATCATGGCTGCCTTGATTTTACTGCCGCCGAATGGATTGAGTATTCCGAAGCTCAGCAGGAAAAAATTCTGATGAATTACCGCCTAGCCTACCTTTCCGATGCTATGGTAAACTGGTGTCCCGAGCTGGGTACGGTACTGGCCAACGACGAAGTGGCCAATGGATTTTCGGTTCGCGGCGGCCACCCGGTCGAACGTAAACTCATGCGACAATGGTTCCTTCGAACTACGGCCTATGCACAACGGCTGCTCGACGGCCTGGAGAAAATCGATTTTTCAGACTCTCTCCGCGAGATGCAACGCAACTGGATCGGCCGGTCGGAAGGGGCAGAAATTCTCTTCCCGATAAAAGACAGTGAGCATTCGCTGGAAATTTTCACGACCCGGCCGGATACAATTTTCGGAGCTACCTTCATGGTTCTTGCGCCCGAACACGAACTTCTCCCTGCCATCACAACCTCCGGCCGCAAGGAGGCGGTTGCTAAATACGTTCACGATGCCATGAACCGTTCGGAACGCGAGCGGATGGCCGAGGTGAAAAACATCAGCGGTGAATTCACAGGCGCTTACTGCCTGAATCCATTCAATGGAAAACCGATACCCATCTGGGTTGCCGATTATGTACTGGCAGGCTACGGCACCGGCGCCATCATGGCGGTTCCCGCGCACGACAGCCGCGATTATGCCTTTGCAAAACATTTCGGCCTGCCGATAACTGAAGTTGTTTCGGGTGGCGATATCACTGAAAATTCCTATGATGCAAAAGAGGGCATCCTGATAAATTCCGAATTCATCGACGGAATGCAGGTGAAAGAGGCTATTAAAACTGTGATTGCAAAGGTGAATGAACTCGGCATTGGTAAGGGAACCGTCAATTTCCGTCTCCGCGATGCGATTTTCAGCCGCCAGCGATACTGGGGTGAACCTTTTCCGGTATATTTCAAGGATGGTATTGCCCATACCCTTGACGAAAGCGAACTGCCCTTGCTTCTTCCCGCTGTGGATGCCTACCTTCCGACCGAAACCGGCGAACCACCGCTTGCCCGCGCGAAAAACTGGACAACGAAAGAGGGTTATCCTCTCGAAACCAGCACAATGCCCGGTTTTGCCGGTTCCAGCGGATATTACTTCAGGTATATGGATCCGCACAACAGCAACGAGTATTTTTCAAAAGAGGCAGTTAACTACTGGCAGGACGTAGATTTGTATATTGGGGGGGCAGAACACGCAACAGGCCATCTGATTTATGCGCGATTTTGGAACAAGTTTCTATATGATATCGGTTTATCCGTCAAGGAAGAACCCTTTAAAAAGCTAGTAAATCAGGGAATGATTCAAGGTTTGTCACAAAAAATCTATCATGTTTACAATGATTCTGATCCCAACACGGCAGAATATCTGCAACACTTCTTTAAAACAGATTTTAAAAAATACAATTTCTCCGTTTTACCTAAGTCGGTTTTTCTAAGTGCTGAGGTTGTCCAAAAAAACAAACTTGAAAACGGGTGCAGGCTTATTAATATTCCAATAGAATGTGTTAGTAACGAAAAGTTTTTCGATACGGTTAGCAATGACCAGCGAGGATATTATATCCTGGATTTTCGAAAATACTATAACGACTATTTGCAATTCATTCCTGATAACAACTGTTATTTATATATTTCCGAAGCGGGCATTTATTTCGATCAGACTTTTTGTCCAAACAATTCTGATATTTCATTCAGGACGGTGACAGAAGTTGAAAAAATGTCAAAATCTAAATTTAATGTGGTTAATCCGGATATTCTGATCGAACGTTATGGTGCCGATACCTTTCGTCTTTACGAGATGTTTCTCGGTCCGCTCGAACAGTCGAAACCCTGGGACACTAATGGTATAGAAGGTGTTTTCCGCTTCATCCGGAAATTCTGGCGTCTTTTCCATGATGAGCAGAACCTGTTCCGGGTAACCGAAGAAAAGCCGGATGGAGCCGATTTGCGCGTTTTGCATAAAACGATTAAAAAAATTCAGGAAGATATTGAACGGCTTTCGTTCAACACGGCCGTAAGTTCGTTTATGATCTGCGTCAATGAACTCACCGACCTGAAATGCTGCAAGCGGGCCATCCTCAGCGACCTGGTAATCCTGATTTCGCCCTATGCCCCGCATATTGCCGAGGAGTTATGGTTCCAGCTGGGAAATCCTGAAAGCATTACCGGCGCACAATTTCCTGAATTCAATCCGCTGTTCCTGGTTGAAAATACCTTTGAATACCCGGTCTCATTCAACGGGAAGATGCGTTTCAAACTGGAACTTCCGGCCGATATGCCTGTTGCAGAAGTTGAAAAAGCTGCACTTTCTGCAAAGGAGTCGGAAAAATGGCTCGAAGGGAAACCGCCGAAGAAGATAATTATTGTACCTAAAAAGATCATTAACATTGTGTTGTAATGGTACATAACCCGGGCAGGTCAATATGGTTTGTTATACTCATGATTGCCTGGGCCTCGGTTCTGTTGCCTGCCGCCGGATTATCGCAGGCTTTGAAGCCAGTAAGGAATGATGCCTTTGTGAGAGGTGAGAAGTTGAAATACCGTGCCTATTGTGATTCCTATGTTACCGGCAAAGTTACAGCCGGGATTGCCACAATTGAGGTGAGCCAGGAAGAGAAGCAGGTGGATGGTCGCGCTGTGTATCATATTATCGGAGAAGGGCATTCAAAAGGAGCATTCAGCTGGTTTTTCAAAGTCGACGACCGTTTCGAAAGCTGGATCGACGAAGAATACCTGGTGCCATGGATGTTTAAACGCCGGACCCATGAGGGTGATTATATTTACCAGGATGATGTGAAATTCAACCAGTACTCCGGCTCTGTTTCCAGCACCAGGGCCAATAAAAAGGTTCCCCCGGGCACACAGGATATTATTTCAGCATTTTATTATACCCGCACTTTCGATTTCAGCAGTGTGCAGCCGGGCGACAACTTCCCCGTTTCCTTCTTTCTCGACGATTCGGTTTACGTATCCCAGATTCAGTTTAGCGGTCGCGAAGAGGTAATTACCGACCTTGGGCGATTCCGCTGTCTCAGGTTCAAACCGATGGTGGCAACGGGAAACGTATTCAGTCAGCCCTACCCCATGGACCTATGGGTAACCGACGACAAAAACCACATTCCCGTGCTTGCCAAATCGGCCGTGGTGGTGGGTTCCGTAAAGCTGGAACTGATAAAATACTCCGGCGAGGCCAATCCTGTGACCGCGCTTGTTAAGCCATAAACCCTTTGTTATGAAAATCAAGCTTTCTCTGATGCTCCTTCTGGTTTTTCACCAGGCTTTTATTCCTTCAGGATATTCCCAAACAAAGAAAGCTCCGAAGGTGGCAATTACCCGGAATACGCTGCTCTGGAAATCTATTGACTCTCTGGCAAATCTTGGCCAGCCCAAATCGGCCTTAGATATTGTTGAAAGAATTTACAAGCAGGCAAGAACAGAAAACAATGCGCCGCAATTTCTTAAAGCCATTTTATATCGTATCAGGCTCAACTCCGATTTTCAGGACGATTTCCTGAACCAGTCCATTCGCGATCTGCGCTGCGATATAGCTGTTTCTCAAGAACCGGCAACCTCGGTTCTCCATTCGATTACTGCAGAGGTATATTGGAAATACTACCAGAATAACAGCTATCGTTTCCGGAGCCGGACCAGCCTTGCCAGCAGCCGGTCCGACAGTATCTCCACATGGGATCTCAAAACGATTACCGAAGCAATTACCAATGAGTATCTCCTTTCGCTCGCCAATGAAACACAGCTTAAACAGATTCCCATCAGTTCATTGGATGCTGTTCTCGAAAGCGAACCGGCTGGCCGTACCAACAGTCGTCCCGGCAGCGCGATCCCGACTCTCTACGATTTTCTTGCCTTCCGGGCCCTCGATTATTTCACCAGTGATGCGCTTCCCGGGAATCAACAGGCAATACAGTCCTCTTTTGCATCCCGCATTTACCAGTCACTGACGGCATTCCACCTCGGTGATAAAAATCCCGCGGCCCTTATTGCAGTAGAACTGGACCGATTGGGATATTTCAGGGATAAGGCCCCCGAAAACGATAGTCTGTACCTGCCAGCCTTGCAAAAACTGGAAACCGACTACCTAACCTCTCCTGTTTCAACAGATATTTCGTTTGTTATTGCAGGGTATTTAAACAGCAACGGCGAAAAATATTCACCCTTGTTGTCAAATAAACACAAGTGGGATTTGAAAATTGCAACAGAAGTTTGCGATCGTGCCGTAAAAAGGTTCCCCGACTCGGAGGGGGCAAAAAACTGTAAAATCCTGGCCAAAAACATTAAGACTCCCCTATTGGCCCTCACAACTGAGTTTGCCGTTCCGGTTCAAAAACCATCCCTTGCCCTGCTCTCCTTTAAAAATGTAAAAACGCTCTATTTCCGGCTGATAAAAACCGACCCCGACAACTATTCTGAAAAATCGGGAGATATGAAGAGGGAAGAGTTTTTTAAACATATCTCCGCTCAGACGGTAACCGAAACATGGTCGCTGAACATGCCGAACGACGGTGATTTTCAGCAGCATTCGGCGGAAATTGCCATTCCTGGCTGTGAGGCAGGTTTTTATGCTCTTATATGTTCCGCAGACAAGACCTTTTCAAATCCTGATCAGCCATATGCAATCGTTCCCTTCTGGTCGACGCAGATTGGTTATGTTCACAAGCGGAATGTCGACGGCAGTATCTCCGTAAACCTCCTTGACAGAGAAACCGGACTCTCTCTGAAAAACATTAAGGCTGAAGCCTGGGTGAAAAATTACAGTTATAAGACGAGAAAATTTCTGAGTTTGAAGATCGGAAAGTTCACCTCCGATGAAAATGGCCTCTTTACTGTTCCGCCGGCTCAGGCAGATATACGAAACAATAGCATTTATTTCAGGATTGAGGACAAGAAGGATCTGCTGATAACAGGTACCTTTTACCAGTACCCTGTTGGTGAACCGGTTGAGTACACTTCAGTGCAGACAAGCTTTTATACCGACCGTGCCATTTACCGGCCCGGACAAACCATCTATTTTAAAGGAATCGTACTCCGGAAAACCGGTGAGAAAACCCAAATCAAGCCTGATCATCAAACCCTGGTTACGTTTTATGATGTAAACGGACAGAAGATCAGCGAGCAACAGTTCACTTCGAATGATTTTGGTTCTATAAATGGCAGTTTTACTGCACCCTTGGGACGGCTTTCGGGCCAGATGACCATTTCGAACGAGTCGGGATCGGTTGTCTTCTCCGTGGAAGAGTACAAACGCCCTACTTTTGAAGTAACATTCAATCCTCTGGAAGGCAATTACAGATTGCAGGAATCGCTTACTGTTACAGGAAAAGCATTGGCCTTTGCCGGCAATGCCATCAACGGGGCCAGGGTAAAATACCGGGTGGTGCGATCGGCCCGGTTTCCATACCATGGGGGCGGCTGGTACTGGCCGGTACCGGCATCAGCGGTAACAGAAATTACCAGCGGAGAAACCAAAACCTCGGCCGACGGTTCATTCTCCTTTCAATTCACCGCCTTACCGGATAACACTGTGGCAAAGGAAACCATGCCTGTTTTTGATTACCTGGTTTATACTGATATCACCGATCCGGGAGGGGAAACGCAGTCGTCACAGCAATCGATATCCGTCGGTTATACATCCCTGGTGATTGATATGAATATTCCCGGACTTGTAAACCTGGCCAAGGATTCGATCTTCAAAATCAGCACCACCAACCTCAATGGCCGCAACACGCCAGCCAGCGTCACATTGGTGCTCCGCCGGCTACAGCAGCCCCAGCGGGTCCTTAAATTCCGCAACTGGGAACAGCCGGATCTGCACATCCTTACACCGGAGGAGTTCAAAACCAAATTCCCGAATGACATTTACAGTGATGAGGACAATGCTGAAAAATGGATAACAGAGGGGGTCCCGGTTGAAAAATTATTTAATACCCTGTCTGATTCGATCATTGTTTTCAGGAATTTCCTGCCAGAAATGCGAAAGCCCGGCAGCTATATGGCCACACTGACGGCCGCTGACCCGTTTGGTCAGAAGGTCGAAAAATCGGTCGTTTTCACTGTTTTTGACCCTGATTCACGTGAGGTTCCGGTGAATTCCCTGAACTGGTTCGTTCCGTTGAAAACAACAGGAGAGCCTGGAGAAAAAGCCGTTTTCATTGCCGGCAGCAGAGAGGAGAACGTGAACGTCATGTATGAGATCCGGCTTCACGACAGCCTGGTTTCACGTGTATGGATCATCCTGAATAACCGGTCGGCAAGGGTGGAGATCCCTATTGAAGAGCGATTCCGGGGAAATTTTACCGTGAATTTCATTTTTGCAAAGTTTAACCGGGTATTCCAGAATAGCCATCTGGTGACGGTTCCCTATACAAACAGGAAGCTTGATATTGCCTTTGAGACCTTCCGTACGAAAATTGATCCGGGAGTAAAGGAGGAGTGGAAGCTACGCATTACCGGCCCGGGAAAAGGTGCTGCGGAAGCCGAATTTCTTACCACCATGTATGATGCTTCCCTGGATGTTTTCCGGTCAAACAACTGGTCGTTTGAGATTTTGCCACGATATAACTCCCTTTTTCCCTGGGATATCAACGATGCCTTCCGAACGGCAAATGCCGCCTGGGCGAACAGAAATAACTCCGGAGAAAATTATTTTGTCAAATCATTTCCGCGCCTGAACTGGTTTGGTTTGAATTATTTTGGCGGAAACTACCGCAACCTCTATTCCAAGCGGAACAACCCGGTAATGGCCATGGAAACAAAAGACGTTTATATGGACCAGGGCGGCACCTCCAGGGACAAATCCGTAATACCGAATGCTGAAGAAACCAGGACATTGGTCGACACACCGATTGCCGTGGAAAATTCCACAAAGATGAAGCCGGCGGCCTCATTTATGGATGGCCGGCAGATCCGTAAAAATTTTCAGGAAACCGCGTTCTTCTATCCATCTCTCGTAACGGATTCAACAGGCAGTGTGATTGTGAAATTCACTGCGCCGGAATCGCTCACACGCTGGAAGATGATGGGACTGGCTTACACAAAAAACCTCGAATACGGGCAGGTTGAAAAGGAGCTTGTAACCCGCAAGGAGCTTATGGTGTTCCCCAATGCGCCCCGGTTCGTGAGAGAGGGCGACACGATGGTTTTTACCACACGGGTTGTCAACCTGGCCGACCATGACCTTACCGGCGAGGCAAGAATCCAGATGTTCGACGGACTGACCATGAAAACAGCAGACAGCCTGGTTATCCCGGTGGAAAAGGCCGGCAGCCATGGCAGTCTCACATGGAGTGCTGGCAAAGGGATCACCACCACGGTTTCATGGACAATCATCATTCCGTCGGGGACCGGTCTTTCTGTTCTGGTTTACCGCATTACCGCCACTTCCGGTAATTTCAGCGACGGGGAGGAAAAAGCCATACCCGTGCTAACCAACCGGATGCTGGTTACAGAATCGTTGCCCCTTCCCGTAAGAGGTAAAGGAACATTTGACTTTTCGTTCCATAAATTGCTGAATTCCGGATTCGGAGACGGAAAGGACCAAACGCTGAAAAATTACCGCCTTACCCTGGAGTTTGCATCCAATCCGGCATGGTATGCCATCCAGGCGCTGCCTGCACTCAATGACAAGCAGTTTGATAATGCCGACGCGATTTTCTCGGCGTTTTATTCCAACAGCATCGCCTCGTTCATTGCCAACTCGAATCCTAAAATTAAAGCTGTATTTGAAAGCTGGAAAAAATTTACACCCGATGCACTTCTTTCTAATCTTGAAAAGAATGAGGAGCTGAAATCGGCATTGCTGAATGAAACCCCCTGGGTTCTTGAGGCAAAGAGCGAGTCGGAACGGAAGCAGAAGCTTGGCCGGTATTTCGATCTGAACAGCCTGGAGGCAGCCCTGCAGCAAAACCTGAAGAAACTTCAGCGACTGCAAAAGGCAAGCGGAGGCTGGACCTGGTTCGAGGGGATGCCAGAGAGCCGTTACATCACCCAGAATATCCTGACAGGCCTGGGTCATCTCGGCCAACTGGGGGTACCTGGCATCCATAGCGATGAGGCAACCCGGAACATGATCGCTGCAGCCGTTCAATACCTCGACAAAGAGATGCTGAAGGATTATGAAGCCATTAACCGTATCAAGACATTCAATCCAAAGGAGAATCATATTTCTTCTGCCCAGATTCAATTTCTCTATGCCCGCAGCTATTTCCCGGAGGTCGTGATGCAGGATGCAGGGTGCAGAAAAGCATTCGAGTTTTACCAGCAACAGGCGTCGGCGTTCTGGCAGAAAAATGACCGTTATCTGCAGGGGATGGCTGCGCTGGCATTGAATCGTCTGGGAAATAAGGAGGTACCCCAACTGATCCTGAAATCGCTTTCAGAAAAAGCCCTGCACTCGGGCGAGATGGGCATGTACTGGGCGGGGGAACCGGGATACTATTGGTACCAGGCGCCTGTGGAATCACAGGCCATGATGATAGAGGCATTCGATGAAATAAATCAGGATGGGAAATCGGTGGAAGAGATGAAAGTCTGGCTGCTGAAGCAAAAACAAACACAAGACTGGCGGTCGCCGCGTGCAACCACAGAGGCAGTATATGCACTCCTGCTGCGCGGCACCGACCTTCTTTCGGAAGATCCGGAGGTTAAAATTTCAATTGGCAAAGAGAAAATCGACTCACGGAAACTGACCGACCGGAAGACTGAGGCAGGAACCGGTTACTTCCAGCTTTCGTGGCAGGGTTCTGAAATCAGGCCGGAAATGGGCAACGTGAAAGTCTCCAAATCAACCGATGGCGTGGCCTGGGGCTCTGTATACTGGCAATATTATGAAAATCTCGATAAAATTTCTCCGGCAGCCACCCCCATGAAACTCGAAAAGCAGCTTTTCGTCGAGACCAACACTCCGGCCGGACCCGTACTTGTTCCTCTCGGTGATAGCAGTGCCCTGGCCATTGGCAACAGGATCAAGGTTCGAATTGTACTGAAGGCCGACCGCGACCTGGAATTCGTTCACATGAAAGACATGCGGGCATCTGCGTTTGAGCCGGCAAGCCCTGGTACCTCCATGTCCTCTGATGAAAGTAATGGTCTGTCGGGTTATCGCTACCAGGATGGACTCGGATATTACCAGTCCACCTCTGATGTGGCCACGAGTTTCTTTTTCGAATTTTTACCGAGAGGAACCTATGTGTTCGAATACACGCTCAAGGCCAATGCTGCCGGTGAATATTCAAACGGGATAACAACAATCCAGTGCCTCTATGCCCCGGAATTTTCGGCGCATTCTGAGGGAATCAGGGTGAGGGTCAATCAATAAGGAAAAAAAAGTGAACCAGCAAGCGTGTGATTTTATATTTTTTGACTTATCTTTACACTAACATAAAGATGCACGGAATGAGTCAGGACGAATCAACCCAGGAGAATCTGTTCAAGGCAATCAGGAGCGGGCTTGCTCCAAACATTTCATTTGTTCACGAACTATCGGAGCTTCTTGAAATCAGTTACGACAGCGCCTACCGAAGAATCCGGGGAGAAAAGGAGCTCTCTCTCGAGGAGTTGAAAAAAGTTTCGCTTCATTACAGGATTTCAATCGATTCTCTCTTTAATTTCAAGAGCAACCACGTTATTTTTAACTCTCTTGCCATCGGTGAAGGGGGCATGGATATCGAGAAATGGTTACAGTCTCTGCTTGAAGCGATGAAAAGAATTCATGGCAGCAAGGAAAAAGAGATCATCTATGCCGCAAAAGACATTCCGGTTTTCTACTTTTTCGAATTCCCTGAAATTGCCGCCTTCAAGATCTATTTCTGGAACAAGGCCCTGATTCCATCGAGTGGATATGAAAATAAAAAACTGTCTCTCGAGGCACCTGAAAATCTTTACAAAATAGGTCGCCACCTGCTCTCCCAGTATATAAAAATTCCAACCACTGAACTTTGGAGCGAAGAGACGATCTCCAGTGTTATCCGTCAGATTGAATACTGCTTTGTTTCCGGCTTTTTTGTCAGTAATGATGATGTATTCAGGTTATGTGACGTTCTGGAATCCTGGCTGGATCATGTGCAAAGTCAGGCGGAACATGGCTTTCAATATATGCTGGGGACCACTCCTGAAGGCGTTGAAAACAGCTACCGGTTATATCATAATGAAGTTCTGGTGACCGACAATACGATCCTTGTAAAAACCGATGGCCAAAAAACTACGTATAACACGTATAATGTTATAAATCAGCTGATTACGACGAATCCTGTTTTTTGCGACCAGATTGAAAAATCTCTTCGTAACCTGATGCAGAAGTCAACCATGATCAGCGGAACTTCAGCCAAGGAACGCCACCGGTTCTTCAATACCCTGCACGAAAAAGTAAGGGCTTTAAGAAGTCGCATTGAACGGTTGGATGGGCACTAATTATCCCTGATACACCTGATTTATCACGGTTTTATTCAATACAGCATTTTTAAACGAGATTACTGTATTACGAAAGAGAATTGCCATTACTACTGTCATCAGTCCGCCAGGAATGGGCAGAATGGAGCTGGCGATCTGGTTTACCGATTCTGCATTCACGCCGCCCCTGATGATCGGAACCAGCCTTGACGGATCTGCTTTCGAGGGGATTTCCTTTACCAGGTTGGAATAGATGTCGATGATGCAAACGCCGGGCTTCAGCCAATCGGGCTGGATATATTCGGGGTGTTTTGTTACCACAACAAGAATGTCGGCTCTCCTGCAATGATCGATCAAGTATTTCGAATTTTTATTGACAAATGTCACGGCACAGTCGTCCGGTACGACGCACGAAGCGGCAGCGCGAACGATCATCTTGGTGAGTGTGTTTGAAAAGAACTCGTCGTCGAGCAGGTAAACCCACTCCTGATCCTTTACCATATGAGCATCTGCCTCCCTGAACATCTCGAACAGGGCTGCAGGCAGGCACATCGGATGCCTGCTCGTCTGAATATCCGGAATCATGGTACCCATCATATTAACAGGGTGAAATCCCTCCACCTCCTTCACCGGATCAATCCTGTTTACGATACGCACGGGGTTCAGTTGCAGGGGCAGTGGCTGAAGCAAAACAATTGCATGTATCTCCTCGTCTGCATTCAGTTTATCGATGACCTGAAAAACATCATTTTCAGTGGCTTCATTCGCAATGATCTCGGTTTTCACGTTCATTCCCATCGACTGCGCCAGCTGAACATGCAGCGGGATATTATATTTTGCCAGGGGGACGCACATGAATCCGATAAAGGCGATACACGGTACGCTGCCATGCTTCTCTTTAAGGACAGCTATTTCATTTTTTACCTCGTTGAAGATTTTGTCCTTGACCAGATCTCCCTTGATTATTTTTGTTTCCATGGTATTTCGTTTTTGAAGGTTTCAAAACAAAATTACAACCAGGCTAAGGCAAACCAAAACGGATAACAGGGTAATCAGATAGGTCGGGTTGCTAAAAATCATAAACGGGAGCTTCAATTGTGTTCCGGTGGTAAAAAATGCAAATCCGAACCGGTTAAGTGGTGAAAATTGCATTAAATGACATTTTATCAACCCGGAAAATTGAATCAGGAGATTCTTCCTACCTTTGCACACCTTAATAAATCTGATTTTATGCTTCGTACACACACCTGTGGTGAATTAAATATGGCCCATGCCGGTCAGGAAGTTGTACTGTCCGGCTGGCTTCAGCGTTCACGCGACATGGGAGGCCTTACCTTCATTGACCTGCGCGACCGTTATGGAATAACCCAGCTTGTTTTCAACCTGGAGGTTAACAGCGCCCTGTGCATGGAGGCCCGGAAGCTGGGACGTGAATTCGTTCTTTCTGTAAAAGGGAGGGTGGCTGAGCGGAGCAATAAAAACCCGAAAATGTTTACCGGAGATGTAGAAATTCTTGTCGACAGTTTCACCGTGCTGAATGTATCGAAAACCCCGCCTTTTACCATCGAGGACAATACCGACGGCGGTGAAGAGCTGCGTATGAAATACCGCTACCTCGACCTTCGCCGCAGCGTGAACCGTAAGAATCTTGAACTCCGTCACCGGCTTGGCATTGAAACCCGTAACTACCTGAACGGATTACAGTTCATGGAGATCGAAACCCCTTACCTGATCAAGTCAACCCCCGAAGGGGCGCGTGATTTTGTGGTTCCTTCGCGTATGAATGCCGGACAGTTTTATGCCCTGCCGCAATCGCCTCAAACTTTTAAGCAACTTCTGATGGTGGCCGGTTTCGACCGCTATTTCCAGATCGTACGTTGCTTCCGCGATGAAGATCTCCGTGCCGACCGTCAGCCTGAATTTACCCAGATCGACTGCGAAATGGCTTTCGTTACACAGGAGGATATTCTGCAGACCTTTGAAGGGCTGGCAAAACACCTTTTCAAAGTTGTCCTTAATATCGAAACCGGCGATTTTACACGCATGTCATACGACCAGGCAATAAAACTCTACGGCTGCGACAAACCCGATATCCGTTTCGGGATGACCTTCACCGAGCTCAATAATGTTGCAAAAGGCAAGGATTTCAAGGTATTCAATGATGCCGAACTTGTTGTGGGTATCAATGCTGCCGGTTGCAGCGAATATTCGCGCAAACAGCTTGATGAGCTCACTGAATTTGTGAAAAAGCCACAGGTTGGGGCTACCGGTCTCGTTTATTTAAGATATGGTACAGACGGAACCTTGAAATCTTCGGTGGACAAGTTCTACACACCTGACGATCTCAGTACCATTGCTGCGAAGTTCTGTGCAAAGCCGGGTGACCTGATGCTGATCCTCGCCGGCCGGACAGATAAAACGCGTTCTGCTTTGTGCGACCTTCGCCTGGAGATGGGAAACCGCCTCGGGTTAAGAAATGCCGGCGAATTCAAACCGCTTTGGGTGACTGATTTTCCCTTGCTCGAATGGGACGAAGAGACGCGCCGTTTTTATGCTAAGCATCATCCCTTTACGTCGCCTGTTCCCGAAGATATTCCCCTCCTCGACAGCGATCCGGGTGCCGTTCGTGCCAATGCTTACGACCTGGTAATCAACGGTACGGAGATTGGTGGCGGGTCGATCCGGATCCATAACAAGGATCTTCAGAAAAAGATGTTTACCGTTCTGGGCTTCACGGATGAAGATGCGGCAAATCAGTTTGGGTTCCTGATGAATGCTTTTGAGTATGGCGCACCGCCTCATGGTGGTATTGCTTTCGGTTTCGACCGGTGGACTACCATTTTCGGCGGCGGTGAATCCATCCGCGATTATATTGCCTTTCCCAAGAATAATTCCGGGCGGGATGTCATGATTGATTCTCCCTCGGTAATAAAAGAGGAGCAATTGAGAGAATTGAATATAAAGTTGTCGGGACTTTAGACAGGCCGGGCCGGGAACTACTCTTCGACCTCTTTCATGAAGTTTTCCCGGTCTTCGCTGGAAAGGCTTTTACACTCCAGCATCACCCTGCGAAGTTCTTTCCTGAATAACTTTGTGAAGTCTTCGTTTTTGGTCTTATCGCCCCATTTGGTGTTGAATTCCTCATAAAGCACAGCCATTTCCGACTGAATCGCGCTGGCATCCTGCCTTAGTTTCATGACCAGTACAGAGTCACCGGGGTTGGCCTCTTTCAGCTGGTTCATCACTTCGATGCTTCTGCACATGGCATTGCCGATTTTTTCGGTATCGTCCTTAAGTTCATATTTAGGTCCGCAACCTGCAAGCGCCAGAAGGCATCCAAGGGCGATGGTTAACAAAGTTTTTGTTGCTCTCATATTCAGGTTTTTTACAAAAATAATGATTTTGACCGATCCTGATGGCCGTTTTTCATGGGCTATTCGTGAATATTGCGAATCGGGATGATCTCATCATCATCGAAATCGCGCATTGCATTAATAAGCTTAACTCCCTGATAAAGGTGGAGGTCGACGATCCGGACCGGCCTCTCGGAAATTATTCTTTCGGCCAGGAGCCGTTCCCGGCAGGTTCCCGATAGAAGTGGTGTTGACGGGGTATACCATTGAATTCTATCAAAAAAGACCAGGTTCGACATCGAGGTGTCGGTAATAAATCCATCCTTAACAATAATGATCTCATCGCAACCACTGCGCTGTTCCAGCAAAGACTTCAGGCCGGTACGGTCGAGATATTTGAGGTGATAATCCGGAGGATTGCAGGGAACAAGCTTTAATGAGGCTATTCGACGCTTTTCATAACGCTTATAGTATATTGCGCCGATCCCGGGTCCATACTCGACATTACACTTTACTACACCTTCGGCCAATTCAGCGGGCACACGAATCAGTGGCGCCAGCGACACCGGTCCGGCCACTCCCCACATCTCTATCCGGGCCCGGTTCATCCGCCTTTCGTGCCACGACAGGTTTACTGGGACGCTGTCATTAATGCGGATCGTTTCAAATAACAGGGACATAGACCTTCTGGATCAGTTCTTCATATTCCTTCTGCGCCTCGCTCAGCGCCGTAATGCCGCCACCGCTGCGAAAGATCAACTTATTATTTTGCTTCTCGATGAACCGGATCATGACGGCCGAATCGAGGCTGGTACCGTCGAAATACCCGAAAATTCCTGTATAAAATCCACGCTCGAAAGGTTCGGTTTCAACGATAATCTCAACGGTTCGCCTTTTGGGGGCTCCTGTCACAGAACCGGCCGGCAGAAGGGTGAAGATTATATCCCCAAGCCTCTCGTGGTATCCGGCATGCAGTTCTCCCGAGATCTCAGAACTTACCTGAAGCAGCTCCTGCCGGTTGGTCTGGATACGGTCGATATACCGGAACCTGTCGACCTTAACCCCGGTTGAAACCATGGAGAGGTCGTTGCGGATCAGGTCTACAATGGTGTTGTGCTCGAAAAACTCCTTTTCATCCCCCAGGATGCGCGCTTCGGCATCCGGAACCGCAGAGTCTATAGTTCCTTTCATGGGATAGGAGAAAATTTTTCCATCCCTGATGCGGATAAAAATTTCGGGAGAGAACACGACGAAACTACCATCGAAATAGAGTTTATAGGGTGCATGGCTGATCTCATAAATCTCTTCCAGCGAAAGGCTGGTTCTGAGATTAGTTGGAAAAGTGAGATTCAGCAGGTAAGTGTCGCCACGTCTGAGATGGTCCATAACCTCTTTAAACGCTCCCTGATACTCAGTAAAGCTTACCGGCTCAGGTTCAAATGTGAAGTCCCCGGGGGCAGGGATGGGATTTATGGTCGCAGGATTGTTGCCAATCGAGTAGCGGATACCCTTTTCTGCGGCCGCTTCAGGTGAAAGTACAATTGCCCTTGTGGCAGAAAAATCGATCACAAACACAAAAGGGTTACGCCTCCGTGCAAAATCATTAATTTTACCAATTGCCTGCTCCCTGGTTAAATAATCCATAAAATGCAGATTCTGCTGCTCGACAACCACGATTCGTTCACCTACAACCTGGCCGAACTTCTTCGGAACCATGGCAAAGTTACTTTTAAAATTACAACTCCCGAATGGGTTGTTTCAGAAGCGGTTGATGAATATGACGGGATCATTTTTTCGCCGGGGCCGGGCCGGCCTGATGAACACCCGGTAATGTCTGAACTTTTGAGGATCCATGCAGGAAGGAAGCCTTTTTTGGGGGTCTGTCTCGGCATGCAGACAATGGCCCTTCATTTCGGCGCTTCAATGATCAATCTCGGTAAGGTGGTTCATGGACAGCCCCGGCAACTGAACCTGCTCATGCCTGAGCACTTTCTGTTTGATGGAATTTCTCCGCAACCGATGGTCGGGCTTTACCACTCCTGGGCTGTCGGCGAGAAGGATCTCCCCCCGTGCCTTGAAATTTTGGCGCTGTCTTCCGACGGCATTATCATGGCGCTTGCCCATAAAGAGTTTGATATTTGCGGCGTTCAGTTTCACCCCGAATCGATCATGACGCCAGAGGGTCAGAAAATGCGGAACAACTGGATCGACCATATTCCATAGTCCGCCTGTCCGCTTGGCCGCTTGGCCGCCATTGATTACCTTTGTGGAAAATTTTCCTTTGAATAAACTC
>CAYHCQ010000050.1:0-16047 GCA_964355115.1 uncultured Prolixibacteraceae bacterium
TGCCTGCCGAGATCATCAGTGTTGAAAATCAGATCGAGGATACCCGAAAACGCAAAATGAACGCCATTAACAGCCAGAAATTTGAAGAGGCTGCAGATCTGCGTGATACCGAACGAAAACTTCAGGAGAGCCTGGAGCGGGAGAAGAAGAAATGGGAAGAGAATGCAAAAATCAACCGGCAAACAGTGGCGGAAGATAATGTAGCAGAGGTCGTTGCCATGATGACAGGTATTCCTGTACAGCGTATTGCCAAGAATGAAGGCGACCGCCTGATGAATATGGAGGGAGAACTCGAGAATTCGGTGATCGGGCAGAACGAAGCCATAAAAAAGGTTGTAAAAGCCATCCGGCGAAACCGTGCCGGGCTTAAAGACCCCAACAAACCAATCGGAACTTTCATCTTCCTGGGGCCCACGGGCGTCGGGAAAACCCATCTCGCAAAAGTTCTTTCCCGTTACCTGTTCGATACAGAAGATGCCCTGGTACGTATCGATATGAGTGAATATATGGAAAAGTTTGCCGTGTCGCGCCTCATTGGTGCACCTCCGGGCTACGTAGGCTATGAAGAGGGCGGACAGCTGACTGAAAAAATCCGTCGCCGCCCCTACTCTATCGTACTTCTTGACGAGATTGAAAAGGCCCATCCCGATGTCTTCCACCTTTTGCTTCAGGTGCTCGACGACGGAATGTTAACCGACAGTTTTGGCCGGCGTGTCGACTTCAAGAACACCATCGTTATAATGACCTCAAATATCGGGTCGCGACAGCTTAAGGATTTTGGCCAGGGTGTTGGTTTTGCAACATCGGCTAAACAGGCTGCCAGTTCGGAATATGCCCGCGGTGTCATAGAAAATGCACTCAAGAAATCATTTGCCCCCGAATTCCTGAACCGTATCGATGACGTAATCATCTTCGAATCACTTGAACGTCAGGATATTCATAAAATTATTGACATCGAACTGAAACAGCTCTACGACAGGATCAAGAGCATGGGATACCAGATATCCATCACAGACGAAGCAAAGGATTATATTGCTGAAAAAGGCTGGGATTCACAATTTGGAGCTCGTCCGTTGAAAAGGGCTATTCAGAAATATATCGAGGACACACTTGCCGAAGAGATCATCAAAACGAAACTTTCGGAAAGCGATGTAATCACTGTGGACTATAACAAAGAAAAGGAGGAGGTTTTTGTCACGGTGGCAAAAACTGAGCCGGCAGCCTGAATCAGAAGCGGTTCAGCATCTCTTCATTCTGCAATGTCTTGATGTAATTTTCGGCATTTTCGCCACCAATTGAGTAAACAGAAGCAAGAATTTCATTGATTTGGTGGTCGCCCGAAAAGAAATAGCGCATGCAGATTGAAAAGCCATTGTTCTCATAAAACAGAATATTCGCTTTAGGGTCGGATAGGTATATAGTATCTGCCTTCAACTCATTGCCCTCCAGGTATTTAATCGAGAGTGTATTCAATATTTTCTCAGGTTTTACCCTGAAAAGATCAGCGAAAACAAACTCCCCCATCACAAATTTTTCGTCGATGAAATAGTAAAGGGATTTCATCTTCATTCCCTGGAGAGCCTCATTGAATCCTATGACCTTAACCCTTGACTCATTGAATTTTGCCACATTAATGCAGTCAGGAATCCCCTTTCTTTTCATCACCTCCTTGTATGTGGTCAGAAAGGCGATTTCCCCGAACTCAATTAACTGGCTGGTTTTATAGGTGACAGCATTTCTTGTTGGCTTGAAAAAGGTCAGAAACCTCAGCGTAATTTCATCCTTGATGCAGTTATTGTGTGGGTTTCGCAGATTATTCTCCTTGAAAAATTCAAGAAATTCGAAACTGTATTTTCCATATCGGGCCGAAACATACCACAATCTGAAAAGTGGCACCATTCTGTTTCTCAGGAAAACAAGAAGTATAACCATAATAAATATGGAAACCAGGGCCAGGATAAGGTAGAGCATGCTTGGGTCAAAAGAGGTACTGTCTTTTGCTGTCCTGGCCAGGAGGATCGAATTAATCAGCGGATTTGGAGTCATTCTTTCATTAACGATGGGCAAAGATAGTTAAAACTTGTACTGGTTATCTTCAATAAGTTTATCGGCAATCTTTCGGCGCCATTCCTTGACATTCACCCCCGCCACAGTAGTGAGTTTCACAATGGCATCAGAAAGTTTCGAAGCATCTTCCGACGGCAGGATCGAATAAACGGCATCGAGGCCGGCCTTGCGGATTCTATCGGCTGCATCAAACACCAGTACGTCGAGGATGGTTTTATACATATCGGCGCTCCCTTTAAGAATCTCGATTTTTTCAATACGCAAGGCTGCAGATTCTGTAATGTAAACTTCAATGATCATGTCGGTCATGTTGTTCATCACCTCCTGCTCCTGCATCAGCTTTTTATCAAACTGCTTTGTGGCACTGTTGATTACAAGAAGGATTGCTTTCTTGAAATTTTTCAGCTGCCTGTATTTTTCCTGAAAGTAGGTTTCTCCTTCTGCTGCTACTCCGGTGATTGCATCTAGACCAGAGGCAAGACTTTCTGCCTTGCCAAAGAGATCGAAATCACCTTTCATTGCCCGCTTCATGGCCGTATCGACGACCAGCAGCCGGTTGATTTCATTGGTACCTTCGAAGATACGGTTGATACGGGAATCGCGGTAGCCACGTTCAACAGACATCTCTGCTGAATATCCCATTCCGCCATGGATCTGAACGGCCTCGTCAATAACAAAATCGAGCACTTCCGATCCATATACCTTTAAAATGGCTGCCTCAACCGCATAATGGCTGATGCCGTCGATGGCTGCGCGGCCTTTGTCCATTCCGGTATTCTTACAATCATTGATCTGGCGGTCGATATCCATGCTGACCCTGTATATAGCCGACTCCAGCGCAAAAGTGCGAATCACCTGCTCTGCCAGTTTGTGCTTGATGGCGCCAAAAGTGGAGATCAGAACATTGAATTGTTTGCGTTCATTTGCATAGCGAACCGAATCGGTAATGGCCTTTTTAGAGGCACCCAGAACGTTAGCTCCGAGTTTGATCCGGCCCATGTGCAGAATACTCAAAGCAATCCGGAATCCTTCGCCCCTTGCTCCGATCAGATTTTCAACCGGAACTTTTACATCATTGTAAAAAATCTGAGCGGTTGAAGAGCCCTTAATCCCCATTTTGTGTTCATCGGGGTTGACAACCACACCCGGCGAATTACGTTCAACGACAAAGGCACTGAGTACCCGGTCTTTATCAATCTTTGCAAAGACTACCTGGGTATTTGCGAAGTTTGCGTTGGTGATCCACATTTTCTGACCATTCAGAATATAATGTTTGCCATCTTCCGACAACACTGCCATCGTCTTCCCTGAGTTGGCATCACTGCCGGCACCTGGTTCGGTGAGGCAGTATGCTCCAATAAGCTCTCCTGATGCCAGCTTTGTAACATATCGCTGCCTCTGCTCCTCGTTTCCGTAGTACATGATGGGCAGGGTACCTATTCCGGTATGAGCCATAAATGCAACGGAAAAGGAATACCCGGCACCGATGGTCTCTGCTGCAAGCATCTGGGTAACAAACGACTGGCCAAATCCGCCATATTCTTCAGGAATAGCAATACCCATCAAACCAAGTTCACCCGCCTTTTTCAGGATTGCCTGCATCAGGATGATATCCGGTGAATCAATTTTTTCAATATTGGGATAAAGTTCGGTTTCAAGAAAATCTTTGATCGTTTGAGCAATCATGAGTTGCTCTTCATTGAATTCTTCAGGAGTAAAAATGTCCGCTGCAGTAATCTCATCAACAAGGAATTCGCCACTTTTCAATACTTTCTTGTTTTCCATTTTCGCTGTTTTACGGTTTATAATTTTATATATTCAACGACTGAACGATCAATTCAGCAATATCAAGGTTTTTAACTTCTGTCTCTTTGTTTTTATACTTCAGTCCGTCGGTAATCATATTCATGCAGAACGGGCAGGCAGTGGCAACGATCTCAGCCTCTGATTTTAATACATCCTCTGTCCGCTCCATATATACCTCCTTATCCCCTTTCTCTGCCTCCTTGAACATCTGGGCGCCTCCTGCTCCGCAGCAAAGGGCGAAACTTTTATTCCGTCCAATCTCGATAAAATTATCAGTCATGGATTTGAGAATAGTGCGGGGCGCAGTATAAATATTGTTGGCACGACCCAGGTAACATGGATCGTGGTATGTGATGGAAACTCCTGCAAATGAGGTTTTATCGATTTTCAGAGTGCCTTTTTCCATGTGGTGGCCGAGGAACTCAATGTAGTTTATTACTTCATAAGAGCCTCCAAGATCTGGATACTCATTCTTGAATATATTATAACAATGCGGACAGATGGTGATGATCTTCCGGATTCCATAGGATTTGAATAACTCAATATTCTGCAATGCCTGCATTTGATAGAGCATCTCATTACCGGCACGGCGGGCAGGGTCACCTGTGCAGGACTCCTCAGGGCCTAAAACCGCGAAGTCTATACCCAGGTATACCAGTATTTTCGTGAATGCCCGGGCTACTTTTTGATAGCGGTCGTCGAAAGCTCCTGCACAGCCAACCCAAAACAGGTACTCAGGGTTTTCTCCACGGGCAATGCAATCGGCAAATACCGGTACACTAATCTTTCTTGTATTTCCGGTTCCTTCGCTCACGGGTTATTCACTTTAATTTCAAGATCTTCAGCCCACAACATCCTGTCGGCCTGTGAAAATTGCCATGGGGCGCCATTATTTTCAAGGTAACCGAACATAGCCTTCAGATGGCCAGGTGCCGAGGCCTCTTCCATCACCAGGTAGCGGCGCATGTCGACAATGAGGGTCGGGTGATTAATGTTTATGGGGCATTCCTGCGCACAGGCATTGCAGGTTGTACATGCCCAGAGCTCTTCTTCGGAAATAAAATCACGGAGGAGTGACCTTTTGTCATCATAGTCTCTTCCATCTCTTACCAGACCCGGCCCCTTCTCCTTCATGCGGGCTCTCACATCCATGATGATCTTGCGCGGACTTAGTCGTTTGCCGGTAATATTTGCAGGGCATACCGAAGTGCAACGCCCGCATTCAGTGCAGGCTAGGGAATCCAAATAGTTTTTCCAGGAGATATCTTCGGCATCTTTTACACCAAACCGTTCAGCAGCCATTTCAGGCTGAAGAGCAGATCCTGCACCGGATGGGTCGAGCATCAGTTTTACCTCCCGTGTGATATTGTCCATATTCGGGAGTTTTCCAAGGGGCCCGAGCCGCGACAGGAAAACATTGGGTACCGACATGAACACATGGAAGTGTTTGGAATAGGGCAGAATATTTGCAAACAGAAATATAAGCAGGATGTGTGTCCACCAGAAGAGTTCATAGATAAACGAAAGGCTTTCGCCGCCCATACCACTGAAAACTCCGGTGAGGAGCCGGCTGACCGGATAAACACCTGCCGAACTTTCCCCTGAGTGATTCATTAACGCGATATAGGCCATATTCATGCCAACCAGCGACACCATCAGAAGAAGGATAATTGAGAGGGCAATATTGGCATCCATGTGCGAAACGTGCTTCATCTCAACACCTTCAAATCGGCGGATGTGAAAAAATAACCTCCTGGCCAGAAAAACCAGAGTGGCGACACCCACTACGAGACCAACAATATCGCCGGAAGCCATGATGACATCGTATACCGGCCCGAGGAACTTCAACACTCTGTCTGTTCCGAAAAGACCATCGATGATCATCTCTATACTTCCGGCAAGAATAACCAGGAATCCCCAGAATACCAGGGCATGTAAAAGTCCAATGACCGGATGACGAAATATTTTGGTTTGACCAAAGGCCACCTCAGCCATCACCCAGAACCTTTTACCAATATCAAGAATGGGGAAAGCCGGCCGGGTTAGCCTGAAATAACTTACAATCCGCATTGTGGTAAAGGTGAATACGCCCAGGGTTGCGAGCAGGGTAATTGTAAAGATGATCTGCTTGGTCATGGGTGCTGCTATTTCCCTTTGATTTCTTTAACAGCCTCCACCAGTTTCGGAAGGATTTTTGCGGCATCACCTACAATTCCGTACTGCGCCGCTGAGAAAATCGGGGCATCCTTATCGGTATTGATAGCCACAATGTATTTCGATGAACTCACCCCTGCAAGATGCTGTGTGGCACCTGAAATGCCAATGGCAAAATAAAGGTTGGGCGCAATAATTTTTCCGGTTTGGCCGGTATGCTCTTCATGAGGCCGCCAGCCTTCATCGGAAACCGGGCGGGAACATGCCGTTGCTGCTCCGAGAAGTTCGGCAAGCTCGGTGATCGGGCCCCAGTTATCGGCTGTCTTCATCCCTCGTCCGCCGGAAACTACAACCTCGGCATCCGTAAGCAGAATTTTACCACTCTGCTTCTGAACCTCTCTAACCTCTGTCTTTACTCCTTCTATGGATATTTGATGTTCCTCGATAACCGTAGTGACCGGTGCCTCAATCAGTTCGAAGGAATTCTGGGCCAGGGTCAGCACTTTAATATCGGATTTGATAACAACATGTGCAAATGCGTTGCCGGAATAGACCTTCTTATAAACTGTAAACGGACTGAGGTTCAATGGTAGTTTGCTGACGCCGGAAGCAATCCCTGCCTTTAGTCTGACCGACAGGCGGGGTGCAATGGCCTTGCCCGTATTATTGTTGGATAAAAGGACGATGCCGGCACTTTCCTTAATGGCAATACCGGCGATTACAGAGGCATATGCCCGGGAATCAAATACCTGCAGTGCATCGTTCGTGACAGTAATTAGCCTGCTCACTCCATATTTTGAAAGTTTCCCAAGCTCTGACCCGTCCACATTCCCGATCGAAACAGCAACCAGGCTAGTATTGAGCATCTCTGCCAACTTTGCACCATAAGATGCCAACTCGAAAGAGAGTTTCTTGAATTTACAATCCCAATTTTCAACAAACAGTAAAACTGACATATTACATTTTTTTTGTTTACTAAATCAAATAATTTTAGCTTCATTCTGCAGCAGATCAATAAGTTGACCTGGATTTTCTGCATCGATGTATTTACAGGCTGCACGCGGTTTGGGCATTTCATAGCTTACAACTTCTGTGAGCAGTTCAACAACCACCGGTTCAACTACATTCAACGGTTTGGTACGGGCCATCATGATGCCACGCATGGCAGCAATCCTTGGCTCTTTTGCGATCCCTTTCTGAACAACGGCAACAAGGGGGAACGGAACGGAAACCACCTCCCGTCCGCCATCAATTTCGCGGTTGATAACAGCTACGCCATTTTCAATCTTTAGCCCGGAAACCGAAGACACGGAAGGGCAATCCAGGAACTCCGCAAGCAGTCCGCCAACATTGGAACCATTGAAATCGCTTGATTCTATGCCGCAAAGGATGAGGTCGAAGGCGTTTATTTTAACCACTTCAGCCAGCTGAGCAGCAACAAAATAACCATCGGAAGCATCGGCATTGACCCGGATTGCGCTGTCAGCACCAATCGCCAGGGCTTTTCTGATGGTAGGTTCTGCTCCAACCAGTCCGACGTGAGCCACCGTAACAGACTCGATCCCGTTGGAGGGATCGTCCTTTAACTCGAGGGCGCGGGTGAGTGAAAGTTCATCCCATGGATTTATAACCCACTGAATTCCTGTTACATCCAACTTCTTAAAATCATCAATAAACTTCACCTTTGTGGTGGTATCGGGAACATTACTGATGCAAACTAAAATTTTCATGATATAATAATTTATTTAACCATTCTTTATAAGGCGTGCAAAGATAAAATAAAATAAAAAAAGAGGGATTCTAAATTACACCTGATCATCCTCGTCAAGGCATTTGTTATACTGCGTCATAGCTTTCAGGCTCATGGCCATACTTGAAAAACCTCCATCGTGGTAGATGTTCTGCATGGTGACCTTCCGGCTGAGGTCGGAGAACATGACAATTGAAAAATCGGCACATTCATCCGCATTGGCATTACCCAGGGGCGACATCCTTTCGGTAAAATCAAGCAACCCGTCAATTCCCTTGATGCCACTTCCGGCTGTCGTGCGTGTTGGAGACTGGGAGATCGTATTTACCCGGATGTGCTTTTCACGACCGTAAATGTAACCGAAACTCCGGGCAATAGACTCGAGCAGGGCCTTGGCATCGGCCATGTCGTTGTATCCCACCAGAGTACGCTGGGCAGCAATATAGGAAAGTGCAAGAACAGACCCCCATTCATTGATTGCATCCAGTTTCTTGGCGACCTGCAGCATTTTGTGAAAAGAAAGCGCAGAGATATCAATGGTTTTCTGGAAAAAATCATAGTCAAGGTCATCGTAATCACGATGTTTTCTGACGTTCAGTGACATACCGATCGAGTGAAGAACAAAATCTATTTTCCCGCCCATGATCTCCATCGAACGTCTGAATACATTTTCTATGTCGGAAACACTCGTTGCATCGGCTGGAATTACTACACTGTTGCAGTCCTCTGCCAGTTTGTTGATCTCACCAAATCGCAGGGCAACCGGCGTATTTGAAAGGGTGAAAACAGCACCCTCTTCATGGGCCCTGGCGGCAATCTTCCATGCAATGGATTTGTCGTCGAGCGCACCAAAAATAATTCCCTTTTTCCCTTTAAGCAGATTGTATGACATATCAAATTTTACTTAAATTAACAATTGAATTAATCCTTTTAATTAATTATCAAGCAATTCTTTAGCTGTTTGCATAGCTGCAGAGGTTACGGTCTCGTCACTGAGCATTTTCGCAACCTCCACAATCCTCTCTTGTGGTGAAAGCAGCTTGATAAATGTACGCGTATTCTCTTTCTCCTCAGACTTGAAAACCCAATAGTGATTTTCACCTTTTGCAGCAATCTGTGGAAGATGAGTTATAACAATAACCTGCATGGTCTCTGCCATGTTGATGAGGATCTTTCCCACCTTTCCGGCCACCTCTCCTGAAACACCATTGTCGATCTCATCAAAAATTATGGTCGGGAGCAGGTTCTTGTGGCTTATCATCGATTTAATACTCAGCATCAATCTCGACAACTCCCCGCCGGAGGCAATGCGGGCAACATCGTAAACCTCAATACCAGGATTGGCGCTGAAAAGAAATCTTACCTTATCAATGCCATCCTTTGAAAGCTCCTCCTGTTTAAAAGATTCAATATTGAACCTTGCCTTTGGCATACCCAGCTTGCCAAGTGCCAGAGTAATCTCCTTCTCAAATTTCGGAATCACCTTGTTTCTGCCAGACGATATCTGATTTGCCCGAACCCGCAGCTCCGCCTCCATCTTAACAATTTTCTCTCCTGTCGACCTGATTTTTTCGTCAAGGTCATCTGAATCAGAAAGTTTATGCTCAATACCTTCCCTTACAGTTAAAAGTTCATCTACCGTGGCGGTCTGGTGCTTCTTATGCAGCCGGTTGATAAAATCAAGACGCTGGGTCAGGGATTCGATTTCAGCAGGTTCGAAGTAGACTGCTTCGCCGGAAAGATGAATTTCATTAGCTATATCTTTAATATCGATAAGGTCACTTTTAAGCCTATCCGACAATAACTTAAGATCTGAATTATACCTTCCTGCCACCTCCAGGTCATGAATGGCCTCCCCGATCAGGTTGATGGCAGAAATATCACTGGAGGAGATTGCATGGCCAGCCCGGAACAACCCCGATTTAATCTCTTCGGCATGCGATAAAACGGCAAGACGCTGCTCGGCTTCATCCTGCTCCCCCGGTCTGAGATTTGCTTTCATGAGTTCATCGAGCAGAAACTCATGATAATCTTTATCCCCCCTGACCTTTTCCTCCTGCATCCTCAGGTTATTCAACCTCTCTCTCAAGGCAGAGAGGGCAAGGAAATCCGTTCTGTATTCAGCAACCCGGGTGGTAAGACCTGCAAAGTTATCCAGCACTGCCAGCTGGAAATTGGCATCATTCAGGGTTATTATAGCGTGCTGCGAATGGATGTTCACCAGCCTGTCGCCAAGGTCCTTCATCATCGAGAGCTGAACAGGAGTATCGTTAATAAATGCCCTCGACTTACCTCCCGGGTTTATTTCGCGGCGAAGAATAACAACTGAGTCGTAATCAAGTTCATTTGTGGCGAAAAATTCTTTCAGATTGTAACCATCAACCCTGAAGGTCCCTTCAACCATACATTTTCTTAAAGGATCCAGAAGGACATTGGTGTCGGCACGCTGACCAAGAATGAGTGACAGTGCTCCCAGGAGAATGGACTTTCCCGCACCGGTCTCGCCTGTGATAACAGAGAATCCGGCTGAAAAATCAATTTCCAGCTCCTCGATCAGAGCATAATTCTCTATTGCCAGCTTCAGTAGCATCTCCTCTATTTCGACTCTAAAATTGCCTGGTATTTTGAGCTGTTTGCAGGGTCGACCTCCTTCAGCAGGTTAACCACATTGGTCTTTTCCATGGGTGGTACACGCTGGTCTGAGTAAATGTTAACAAGTTCATCCCGCTTTGCGTCATACATGAGTTGAAGCGCAAACAATCCGGGCTTGGCATTATAAACTTTCTGAAGATAAACCAGGCTCTCACTGATGTTGGAACGACCCGCATCAACTTTTTCATACATCTGGTCCAGGCCCTGGAGATGGTACCGGTAGGCAAATTCGCGCAGACCGACATTCGCGGGATTCAGAAAATTATTTACCATCCACCAGCGGTTCTTTTCACTCTCATAGGCCTTCCACCCGGGCTCTGGGGCATTCTGAGCGGCTGTGACAACTTCCTGTGCCTTTTCGAGATAGACGGAACCCCCGCTGGGAGCAAATGAATCGAGGTAGAGCCCAAGAAACATGTAGGAATAGAAGGCCATTACCGAAGTCAGGTTGGAGGAAAAGGTTCCGTCGGAATAATCGAGAGGCTGAAATTCCACGTACCTGAACTGAAAGCCTTTGTCAATATAATTCAGGAGGATCGTATTGTATGCGGTATTATAAACAGGCCGGCGAAGGACAAGGTTCAGGTTTCCCCGGAATTCATCTGCACTAAGTCGTTCTGTAATCGTGAGTAACATGGTGCATTCTATCTTCTCCTCGCTCCTAAAATTGTAATTTGACCATTTCCGGCTATTCATGAACTCAAACATCGCATTCTGGAGTGACTCAAAAACCCGTTTATCGGTTCCTTCGACCTGTTGTGAAGTTACGCTAACCATACAATCGAATTCCTGCGGGTAAAGGCTGGTCGTTGTAAGGAACAGAAGTATGGAAACCAGAATACTTTTCATTGGAACATGGAATGAATTACGACTTTGTTTTCCTGCTAATAATATCAAGGATATCAGATGCCACACCCGCCTTCGGCTTCAATTCGCCATACTGTAACCTGCCGGCCTTACTGATAATGGTAACCTTATTGTCCTCGCCTCCGAAACCCGCCCCTTTGTCCTTTAGAGAATTTAAAACAATGAAGTCAAGATTTTTGTCTTTCAGCTTTTTCTTTGCACTTGCAAGGCCGTCGGAAGTTTCCAGCGCAAACCCGACCAGGATCTGCTTCGGCTTCTTCAGATCACCAAGTTCCCTAAGAATATCCTTTGTTGCCACCAATTCCAGGGACATTGAGGAACCGCTCTTTTTAATCTTACCCTGAGAAACGTTCTCCGGTGTGTAATCAGCTACTGCAGCTGCCATGATAATAATATCGGCCTGCCGCGCCTTCCCCATGCATGCATCGTACATTGCATCAGCCGATTCAACATCAATCCTGGTGATCAGCGGATGGTCTGAATTTAAACTTGTGGGACCTGTGATCAGAGTGACTTCGGCGCCACGGTCGGCTGCTTCAAGGGCTATTGCAAATCCCATTTTACCCGAGGAGAAGTTTCCGATAAAACGCACCGGATCAATTCTTTCATAAGTCGGACCGGCTGTTACCAGGACTTTTTTTTTACTTAATTCCAGGCTTTTCCCGAAATGCTTATGAACCAGAGTCAGAATTTCCTCAGGCTCTTTCATCCTGCCGGGGCCCGAAAGTCCGCTGGCAAGTTCACCTACCTGCGGTTCGAGAATTATATTCCCGTAGGATTTTAAAACCGTAATATTTTTTTGCGTGGAGGGGTGATTGTACATATCCATGTCCATTGCAGGCGCAATAAATACCGGACATTTTGCAGAAAGGTATGCTGTGACTACAAAGTTATCGGCAATTCCATTCACCATTTTTCCAAGCGTATTTGCTGTTACAGGTGCGAAAATCATCAGGTCGGCCCAGTAGCCGAGCTCAACATGATTGCTCCATTCACCGCTGGATGCTTTGAATGGCTCAATGATCACCCCCTTCTGGGACAAGGTGGCAAGTGTAAGCGGTGTGACAAAATCCACCGCAGCAGGTGTCATAATGATGCGTACCTCTGCCCCTTCCTTAATGAGAAGGCGAACCAGATATGGAATTTTATAGGCAGCGATACTGCCGGTTATACCGATAACTATTTTCTTTCCTTTCAGCATGGAAACCCACGGGTTAGGCTAGAAATCTTCAGGTCTTTCCTTGTTAGGATTCCTGAAATAAACCTCGCCGTTAAGATACTCGTGTATCGAAATCAGAGTTGGTTTCGGAAGGTGTTCGTAGTATTTGGCAATTTCGATCTGCTCCCGGTTCTCGAACACCTCCTCGAGATTATCGGTGGTTGTAGCAAACTCTGAAATTTTCTGGTTCAGCTCTTCCTTAATCTCAAGTCCTATCTGGTTGGCTCTCTTCGAGAGAACTGCCACTGTTTCATAAACATTGTTGGTGCCGGTTGTGAAATCTTCAATATTCCGGGTTACGGCAAAAACATCCGTTTTTACTTTTTTATAATCCATCCTACTTTTTGGTTTTTATGGTCTGATTTTTCTCTGTTTCCTTGTTGATCTTCAGCTCATCCTTTACAAACATAGCATCCATCTCTTTCCGGCTTCGTGCTTTAAGATCGTTGGCCTCCTCGATCCACATGCTTTCGGGATACTGAGCTACAAATTCATTATATGCTACTATGGCTTTTACGTGCCTTTCCTGCTTCTTTTCCAGAACACTCTGTTTTGCGAATCTGTGATAGGATTTGAAAATCAGGAACATAATCTCCTCCTTGTGCTTCGTATCGGGAAATTCCTTCAGGATGTTAGCCAGCGATTTTACCGAAGCTGTATAATCATCCATCCGGTAGTACATTTTTGCAACCTTATAATCCTTCTGTTCCAGTTTCTCCCGGAGTTTGTCGATCAGGTCGTTGCACTCTGATACCCTCTTGCTGGTAGGATACATATTGGTAAACAGCTGTAACTCTTTCAGCGCTTCATAGGTTATAGTCTGATCGAGACTGTATTCAGGTGAGTTGAGATAGTTGCAATACGCACTCATGTACAGGCACTCCTCAGTGTATGGAGTATTTGGAAAATTTGTGGTGTACCTCTTGAAGTAATATGAGGCGAGTGTAAAGTCCCTTTGATTGAAATAACAATAGGCATAAAAATAATAGATCCGTTCAGATTTATCGGTAGCACGCATTGCTCCTACGAGCTGATCAAATAGCTGCAATGCACGTGAATAATCCTTTTCGTTGTACAATTTAACTGCTGCTTCATACTTTTCGTCAACAGAACCACTCTTTACAAGTCGCGAAAATTTACAGGATGCAAGGGAGAGCAGAAGGCTGGCAGCCAGCAGAAACAAGACCCTATTTTTCATTTTGCAAAAGTACAAATTATTGAGGAAATATACCAATTAATTTGATCCAGTTGGCGAACTGGCGGCAGCCAGAGCCCGTTATTAAACGTCAGTGCTGGAAAAAAAGTATAATACCAGGAGCAGATTAAGAGGGATTTTTGATACTTTTGCAGGCTCATTGCCAATCCTGTTAACCTGTAACTTAAAACCAGAAATCGTGGATATATTTCAAAAAGTCGTAAGCAACATGGGTCCACTGGGTCAGTTTGCTGACCTGGGTTATGGCTATTATTATTTCCCCAAGCTTGAAGGGGATATCTCGAACCGGATGTTCTTCAGAGGCAAGCCGGTACTGGTATGGAGCCTGAACAATTATCTTGGACTTGCCAACCATCCCGAAGTAAGAAAAGCCGATACCGAGGCATCTGAGCATTATGGTCTGGCCTATCCAATGGGAGCACGTATGATGTCGGGCCAGACCGATGCCCACCAGCAGCTTGAAAATGAGCTTGCTGCATTCGAAAACAAAGAAGCTGCCTACCTTCTCAATTATGGCTATATGGGAATGGTTTCGATCATCGATTCATTGCTCGACCGTCACGACGTAGTTGTATATGATTCGGAATCGCATGCCTGCATTCTTGATGGTTTGCGACTGCACCTCGGAAAGCGCTTTGTCTACCAGCACAACAATATGGAGCGGTTTGAAGCACAACTCAAACATGCACGCAAGGCAGCCGACTTGTCCGGCGGTGGCATTCTGGTAATTACGGAAGGCGTTTTCGGGATGCCGGGTGATCTGGGGAATCTTAAAGAGATGTTGTTGCTCAAAGAAAAATACGGATTCCGGCTGCTGGTCGATGACGCACACGGATTTGGCACAATGGGTAAAACCGGAGCCGGAACCAGCGAAGAACAAGGGGTGATGGATGGCGTGGATGTTTACTTCGGAACCTTTGCCAAATCAATGGCAGGCATCGGTGCTTTTGTTGCCAGCGAGAAACCGATCATCAAAGCCCTGACGTTTAACATGCGTTCACAGATCTTTGCTAAAGCACTGCCAATGCCAATGGTAGTGGGTTCATTAAAACGGCTCGAATTAATCCGGAATCATCCGGAGCTTCGCGACAAACTATGGGTCATTGTGCATGCTCTGCAGAAAGGACTTCGTGAAAATGGATTTAATATCGGAAACACACAGTCGCCCGTTACCCCTGTATTTTTAAGCGGAGGGGCTGCCGAGGGAACCCAGATCATTGCTGATCTTCGTGAGAATTACGGCATATTCTGTTCAATGGTTATCTATCCTGTTGTTCCAAAAGGAGTTATAATGCTTCGCCTTATTCCAACGGCAGTTCATACTCTTGAGGATGTAGCCCAAACCATCGACGCTTTTAAGGAGGTGAAGAAAAAGCTCGATGATGGCAAATACTCCACAGGTGGCGTGCCGGCTTTTCTGGCAGACAAATATTAATCATTAACAGAAACCGGGCGGAGCCATTCCATGGGAGACCGATTATACACCATCTATCGGAAAATCCGCTATCTGCATAGCAAGGGTACCCTTTTCTCTTTAAAGACAACCGAGAACAGGGGTCTGGTTGAGTATCCCAGGAACACCTTCAATATCATTTCGATCAATTCCCTCGTATTTTTCATGCTGGGGTATCTGATCATATACCTGATTTATCTCTTCGGAATGGGTATCTCCGCGACTGCCTTCGACATTCCTGTTGTGGTTTATTATTACGATGTTGATTTTCTGATCCGTGGCAACGAATGGACAACCGATGCTGTGACCTCCGTTTTTAGTGCAGGTCCCCTGCTTACGCTGGTGGCTGCCATTTCGCTGCTGATCCTCTTTATAAACGTAGCCCTGGAGACCGGCATATTGCGGCTGCTCGTAATATGGATGCTGTTTCACAGCCTTACCCGTTTTTTTGGTGAAATCCTGGTGGGAGCCATCATGACACGGGGGCTTGGATATGTAATCCTCTATTTTTTCATCATGGATACCGGCAAACTCATCATCACCATATTTGCCTTTGTCGCCATGTTTTCTACCGGCCTGCTGCTTACCCGCCTGGTAATGTATTCGGGCAGTTCATACTTTAACGACCTTCGTGGATCCAACAGATTCCGGCTCATATGGTATCAATACCTGGTGCCCTATTTTCTGGGAAACGCCTTGATCTTCCTCATCAAGATCCCTCAAATCAATCTGTTTGATATTGCCTTGAATGCAAGTATGATACTGATACTGATTCCAATAGCTATGAGAAGCTTCAGTATGGGAGACCTTTACTTTGATGATGAACCGAGGAAAATAAATTTTCTATTTTATCTGACCCTGGC
>CAYHCQ010000050.1:16147-22109 GCA_964355115.1 uncultured Prolixibacteraceae bacterium
ATGATTTCGACCTCTGCCTTCTGGCCTTTAATCTCATCAGGCAATCTGACACTGAAGGAACCGGAGTTGGGGTTGGGGTATACCAGGATTATTTTTTCAACAAGCTCTTCAACCCCAAAAGTGAGAGGTCGTAACTGAACATCAGTCAATGTTTTGCTCCATTTGGATACGCTTATATTCTTGACGCTTTTTGTAAAATATCCCGGCGTTGAGAATGCGGCATTGTAAGTTCCTTCAGCTATCGGCCTGGTATAGAAGCCTGTCGGAAGAGATGAATAGACATGGGAGTTATCCGTGTCGTGTCCGAAGATAAAAACTTTTGCTTCTACCGGCTGGCCGGTAACTGTATCTGTGACAATCCCGCTGAATCCGTATTGGACCTGCTCGATATAATTTAAAAAAGAGCGATAATTATAACCCCAGAAGTTAAGCAGCTGGGTGGCCGGCAATAGTTTGATTTCCGATATTTCCAGGGTTGCCTCACGGCAATAGTGCCAATAATTCATATAATCCTGTCGTCCTCCGTTGATTTCGTACCAGGCCCAACCATTTGTGATGCCGTTGACCATATCAGTTAAATAGCCTGCGGGGGCATGCAAATGAACCGTATCGACATATTCCCTTGCAACAAATTGCCACCAGGCATCGTCTGCTGCCAGCTTTGCCCATGTATCCCAGGGGTAGTTGAACACCTCAGCACCGCCATGAAAGTTCATTGACAGAGAAAAATGGTTACTTTCGGCATATGCCATCCATTCCTCGGTCTCCTGCTGCCAGGCGTTCCCGTCGGGATGGGGGCCAACTTTAGGATCGGGAAAATTGCGATTAAGGTCGATATTATTGGCATTGTAACGCACTGCTCCGTATACAGAACCATTGCCGCCGTGAAAGGTACCATCGGGATTGGCCAACGGGTTGATGACAATCTCAGTATTGTTAACCATTTCGGTAACCCTTGGGTCGATTCCGTATCCTGAGAGAAGATAATCAATAAGATGAAGCATCAAAACATAGCCTGTTAACTCATCGCCATGAATAGATGAGGTATATAAAAAATGGGGTTCAGCCTCAACCTGATTGACATTATCACTGATTCTCAATGCCAGGATCAGCCTCCCCTGGATTGAGGTACCGACAGTATCGAGCCTGCATATACCGGGATATGCGGTAACAAATCCAGCCATATAATCGAGGTACTGCTGGTAATTTGGATAGAAGTTCCAGATGGTTTCAGGGCTGTCCTGATTTGCTTCATTCTGGTTCAGTTCCGATGCCGGGATCAGAGTTCCGGGGTGCTGAAGAACCTGGTAGGCATATCCAAGACTGAGGAACTGACGGAACTCATTCCGGTTTGCATAGGCAAAAACTTCACTTCCTTCTATATTGTCGATTGAAATGATGCGGGTCAGTTTATGTATGTCGCCCGGATCCCTAAGTGTAAAATGGGAGTAAACTTCGCCCCTGCCGGAATAGAGGGAATCCAGTGTTTTACCCTGCTCCTTTTGAGACTGGCCGTTAGAACAGAGACAGGTGGAAAGAAACACCAGGATAAGCAAACAGTGGCTTTTCATAGCTTTAGGAAAATTGATTAACAATGTCTTTTATCAGTTTGTTCACCTCCTTGCTTACGGGCACCAAGGGAAGCCGCAAATAATTATGGCATAATTTCTGCGCTTCCAGTGCAGCTTTGATACCGGAAGGGCTTCCTTCGGCAAAGATGACGTTTATGAAATCAAGAAGCCTGAAGTGCAATTCGCGGGCTGTTTTGTAATCTCCTTTGAGTCCGGAGGCTACCATTTCTGAGAATTCCCGGGGATAGGCGTTGGCGACCACCGAGATCACGCCATCCACGCCGATGGAAATAAGCGGTAAAGTGATGCCATCATCGCCCGACAGAACAAGAAAATCCTTTGGCCGGTGCTTTAACACCTGCGAGATCTGGTCAAAATTGCCTGAAGCCTCCTTGATTCCGATGATATTCGGGCACTCCCCGGCAAGGCGCAGAGTTGTGGCAGCAGTTATGTTGCTGGCTGTACGTCCTGGTACGGTATAAAGGATGACCGGCACGGGGCTTGCTTCCGCAATGGTCTTAAAATGCTGGAAGATACCCTCCTGCTGAGGCTTATTGTAATAAGGACAAACAGACAGAACAGCATCCACCCCTTTGAATGGTGTTCCATGAATCGCCAGAACGACATTGGAGGTACTGTTGCCACCAATCCCAACCACGAGTGGAACACGTTTATTGATCTTCTCTGCCGAAAATTCTATTAAAACTTTTTTCTCCTGGCTCGAAAGTGTTGATGCCTCTCCAGTTGTACCAAGAGCGACAATAAAACCAACACCTCCGTTTATAACATGGTTGAGAATTGATTCATAGGCATCGAAATCTATGGCGCCAGATTTTTTGAAAGGAGTTACAATGGCAACACCGGTACCCCTGAATTTATTATGGTCTTTTCGCATGGGAGTTGATAATAGTTAAATAATGCCTTACCTGACCCAGGAAATCATCAATCGTCATTGCAGGGCTGACATCTATCATTAGATCATAGTAATCCGTATTATTTTCAGAGAACCTCCCTACCCTGCAAAACGCATTTGACAACCCTGCTATATACTTAAGGGGGAAATTATCACTCATGCTGAGATCTATCAGGATGTCAAACTCCTTTTCGATGAAGTCCTTGACCTGCTTATGAATTGGCTTATAAAACCAATTCACATCCTTTTTTGAGAAGAAATCATAGGAGAGTTTGGGAAGGAATCTGCTCACGAGGTTCTTATTTCTGACGAATCCCAGAGCCTTCACCTCTTTGTGTTCGCGCTGAAGCTGGGAAACGAACTCTGAAACCCTGTCATAGTCCGGCACATCATTAAGCGCATAAATAATGCCGATATGACGTGCATCCTGAAGGTTCGTCAACCGCCGGTGCTGAGCACCCCGCTGTTTTTCCTTCATAAAATAGTACTTCCCGATTTTCGATCTGATTTTGCCAAACATAATTTCCAACAATTTAGTCATCACGAATTACATGCAAAGTTACGGAATCCTGTCAATTTCCAAAAGAGTTATCTTTGCCCTATGAAGATCACATTTCTTGGCACCGGAACCTCCCAGGGCGTGCCGGTTATAGCCTGCGGCTGTGACGTTTGCAAATCCGTTGATCCTTGCGACAAACGACTCCGGTCGTCCATTCTGGCCGAAACCGGGAATTCCACGATTGTTGTTGACTGCGGTCCCGACTTCCGGCAGCAGATGCTCAGGGAGGGAGTGCAGTCGATCGACGCCATCCTGGTAACCCACGGTCACAAGGATCATTTGGGCGGACTCGATGACGTGAGAGCGTTTAACTATATTAACCGCCGGCCGGCTGATGTGTATGCGACACGCGATGTGCAGAAGATCATCAGGATGGAGTTTTCATATGCTTTTGAAAAAGATCCCTACCCTGGTGTACCCGCTATAAATCTGCATACACTTACCAACCGCCCGTTTTTTATCGGTACCGAAAAAATTACACCTGTAAAGGCACTTCATTATAATAACGACAAATTTGTTTTCGGTTTCAGGATCGGCGATTTTACCTATATCACCGATGCCGTTAAAATCAGTGACCGGGAGATGGAAAAAATCAGAGGTTCCCGGATCATTGTCCTGAATGCGCTGAGAAAAGAGAAGCACTATTCGCATTTCAACCTGGAGCAGGCTCTCTCTATTCTTCAGGAGCTAAAACCTGAACACGGGTATCTTACCCACATCAGTCACCAGATGGGCAGGTATGCCGATGTGAGTCATGAATTGCCCGCCTTTGTAAGCCTGGCTTACGATGGTCTGCAGGTGGTTCTTTAATTTTTCCGGACTCTTTTCAGCGTGAGCAGGTTCATCGGGTTGATTCCGATCCCTGACACATTTTTCTGCACAAACCGGAGTACCTCGTCATAATAGAGCACTACCACCGGCGCCTCAGCCATCATGATTGCCTCCATTTGCCTGTAATATGAGTATCGCAGGGAATCATTGACGGTTGACAGCGATTTTTCGAATAAAAAGTCAAACTCCTTATTTGAGAAGTGTGTGTAATTGGGGCCCTGAGGACAAAAGTTCCTGCTGTAGAAAAGTGACAGGTAGTTCTCCGCATCCGGGTAATCAGCAATCCAGGAGGCTCTGAAAAAGGGAAGCTTGGCCTGGGCCTTCATCTCTTTAACTGCGGCCGGCGGACTTGTTTCGATACGCATGTCGATTCCTATTTCCGCAACCTGAAACTGGATGTACTTACAGATATCCAGGTAATCAGAGGTTGAAGTCAGGGTTACGGGAGGCAGTCCGCGGCCATCCGGGTAGCCTGCTTGCGCGAGCAACTCCCTTGCCTTTACAGGGTTATAGGTATAATATGGACGGGTCGAATCGAACGACGGCAAGCCTGCCGGTGTAATTCCGAAATACCCTGGAGTTCCGATATTATTCCTCAGGAATCTGATCATCTTTCCGCGGTCGAAAGCATAGTTGATCGCCTGGCGGATCCGTTTATCGAGCAGCGGACTCTCCTTCATCGACGGATTCGACGGATCAACCATAAAAGCCAGGTATTCGGTATTCAGGTAAGGGATCGTAATGAGGCGCACTTTCTTATCGTATTTTGCATTCAGTTTCCCTTCCCGTGTAAGCACTTCGTCTTTATAGGATGGATCAATGCCCGACATAAAATCAAGGTTCCCTTTCATGAATTCAAGAAACGCCGACTGCTTGTCGGCAAGAAACGTTACTGAAACTGCATCAAGGTAAGGGAGCCTGTTACCTCCGTCAAACTCAAAATAGGATGGGTTTTTCAAGAATACCATTTTCACGCCCTCTTTCCAGACTTTCAGATAGAATGGACCTGTTCCAACAGGATTATGGCGGAAATCAGCTCCGTAATACTCAACAGCCTCCTTCGGAACCACTGAACAGTATTGCATCGTAAGCAACCCCAGGAACGGAGGGTATGACTGCTTCAGCCTTATGATAAATGTTGAATCGTTGGGCGCATCCAGGGCTTCACCACCTCCGGATGTCTGCAGGTTGTTGAAAATCCAGGCTCCGGGTGAAGCTGTCGCCGGATCGGTCAACCTTTTATAACTGTAAACAAAATCGGAGGCAACCACAATGCGGGAACCATTGTCCTTAAATGCAGGACTCGGATGAAACCTTACATCTTTCCGGAGATGGAAAGTATAAGTCAGACCGTCGCCGGATATCTCCCAGAATGTTGCAATGCATGGCTGGACTTCGAGCCTGTCGTCGAGTTGTAGCAGACTGTTATACAACTGGTTAATGGCCCAGGTAAGTGACTGGTCGCGGGCATATGCCGGATCGAGAGAGGTAATATTGGCGGCTTCATTGTACCGGAATACTGTTTTTGAAGAGTCGGAATACTCATTTCGGCATGAAAATGAAATTAATATTACCAGGGAAAATATAAGCAGGTTGTTTCTCATGACAGGCCAACAAAAATATCTGTTTTTTCAACAGTAACAACCATTTTAGGGCAACTCTGAGATTAATATTTTATCTTTGCCTAAAGTTAAACACATAAAAAAACACCTTATGAAATGTCGCCTTCTCCTCTCGTTTTTCATGGTTTGTTTCAGCCTACTGTTGTCCGGACAGAACCAAAATCAGCTGAAGGGTTCTGAATATTGCTCCGCGAAGAAATCCAGCGGTTCAAACTTTCTTTACCAGCCAGTCAATCCGAATGAGAACCTTCCGCATTCATACGATGTGCTGAATTACAAACTCGACCTGAACATATTCAGCTGTTTCACCTCTCCCTACCCACACTCCTTCAAAGCCACCAATATAATTACTTTCAGGGTCGACACCGCCTTGAACTATATCAAACTTAATGCAGTGAACAGCTCCCTGCTGATAGATTCAGTAAGGATGGCCGGGGTATCGTTTACCCACACTGCAAATAAGCTC
>CAYHCQ010000051.1:0-21931 GCA_964355115.1 uncultured Prolixibacteraceae bacterium
ATCGCAATAAACGGTGTCGTACATAAGCCAGCTGGCCATACCGTTATAATTACCGTATGGAACGTGAAGGAAAACCAGCGAATCGTTTATAATTGTTCCGGAATAGGGTCCTTCGGGTCCCTCAATCACTACATCCGTAAAGTTCAGCGAAACTCCCCACTGGTCAACAGCCTTACAGATCATGTCGGCGCGGTTCACCATCAGCGAAAAATTGATGTTTGGGGTGGTTTGACCTGCAGTGACCGCCACATTGGTGTAAGTCTGGCTGGTTGTATAAGGATGGTTTGCTGTAACATCATAGGTTCCAGCCGGCAGGGAGAGATTGTAATCTCCGGCAGCATCGGGATGCGTGGCATAACCACCAGCCGAAACATCGGTCAGCATCACATCGGCAGCTTCACCGAGAATGGTAATATGGCCGGTAATGTTGCCGGCGCTGGCGCCTGGTACCAGGGTGAAGTTGACATTGGCTGTGGTCTGGCCAACTACCACCGGGACCGAGAGTTGCATCTGGGTAATATAGCCAGTAAGGCTGCAGATCACGTCGTAATTTCCGGCTGGCAGATCGAGTGTGTAGAAACCGGCAGCATCCGGATGAACGGTAACACCCCCGGCGAAAACATCGGCCTGGGTAACATTGCCTGAGCCGCCGTTCAGCGTAACGGTGCCTGTGATGAGTCCGTTGGTGGGAGCCAGGTTGAGCGTGAGATTTATTCCGGTCACAGTCTGGCCGTCGGCAACAGCAACGTTGAGAACAGTGTCGGGGATATAGGCCGGCAGGGTCGCAATAACATTGTAGGTTCCCGGGGTTACAGTTAGCGAATAATGTCCTGCAGCATTGGGCGAAGTAATCTGCGATCCGGCGCTGACCAGCACGGAGGTGATCACCCCGCTTCCGCCGACCAGGTTTACGTTGCCTTCAATAATACCCGAAGGAACATGGTTGAGGGTAAGGTTCACTGTGGTGGTCTGGTTGGTGACAACCACCACATTAGTCTGGCTCGCGGGGTAGTAATTGGCAAGGCTTGCGCTTACGGTGTAAGTGCCCGTAGTGACTACCATGGAGTAATGGCCTGTTGCATCGGGATAGGTTGTGGTGGTGCCGGCCTGAACAAGGACTTGCGTAACGTTCCCGGTACCCCCGCTGAGGGTGATGGTTCCGGCAATGGTTCCGGTTGTAAGAACCACCGGACCTAGGTCGCCGTTGAGCTGAATATTCTGGGCATAGATGTCCTTGTTCCCGTTGCGGTTGTCTTCCCATGAGGCGATCCACTGTCCGTTGGCAAATTCACCTACTACGGGATGTACCTTTTCCGACACGACCGAACACATTGTTTTCAGGGCGGGAGTCCAAAGGAATGTGCCGGTGGCAGAGATGCGCATTGCTTTGATAAGTCCGCTCACAGCATTGGTATACTCTTCATAAAATACCACCATATCGGTGGAACTTTTTCTGGCTTCATAGGGATAGACGTTGGTGGTGGAGACAGGGATGAAGCTCATTCCGCCAGGGGCCCATTGTGCCACTCCTGCGGAGTTGATCTTCTGGCCGAAAATTCCCCACTGATCCTGGTTCCCGTTCATTTCGTTCCAGTAAACAAAAACATCTGATGAGCCGGTGGGAAGGGCTAGCTTCGCATAGTAATGGTTCATGGAGGAGGCATTGGATGCCTCAACACCGTTGGCCGGATAGAGCACTGATCCGGTCGATCCGATGTGCTGTACAAAAACGCTTGCCCGCATGTTGTTGTCGCGGTCGTCGTGCCAGGCAATGTAAAATCCGTCGTTGCCGTCATTAATAAATGGGAAGATCTGTGTCCAGGAGGAGATGCCTCCGGCGGTTGAGATGGCAGCCGGACTTCCCCACACCGGTGAACCGGCAGCATTGAATTTTCGTGCATAAATGTGCCGGGTCGGATACATCGTGGAGCCGGCATCGTCGAAATATTTCATGATGATCTCATCGGTGCCCACTGGCAGTAGCTGGGGCCATGCCATCCGGTTTGTGGAGGTAAGGGTGATGCCATTTGTTCCCCACTGAAGCGTTCCTGCCGGAGATATCTTCTGCATGATACAAACATCGTCGGCCTGCCAGGCAATCACGGCATTGCCTGCTGCCGTGGCAACAACCTTGGGTGCTGCATTGAAGGCCGAACTGTTCGACAGCTGTTTCCCATCAGCTCCCCAAACAAACCCTCCTGCCGGTGAGATACGGTAAGCGACTATATTCGAATTTCCTGTGCGGATGTCGTTAAATGCCAGGATGCAGTGGTTGGCAATATCGCAGGTCATATCCCAGTCGGTGAGCCATGTCTGCTGGGGATGTGAACTTATCATGATTCCGTTGGCTGCCCACATCAGGTTTCCCTGTACATCGAGTCGTTGCAGCCGTACGTCGTAGTTGCCGCCTTCGTTTGAAAAATACCCCACATAGGTATCCCCGTTGGCGCAAGTGGCAACCTTCGGGATCGCCTGTTCCCCCGAAAGGTTGCAGATTACATTGTTAACGGCAGGATTTGTGCTCCATTGGGCAATGAGTGTGAAAGGGAGCATGGCATAAAGCAGAAGAGCGAGATTTTTTTTCATATCGGGAAAGATTGGATTCAGTTCACATTATCCTGTAAAATTACCTGATATTTCTGAGCAATGGCTCTTCACAGGAAAACTAAATATTCTCCTATCTTTGAACCTTGATACTGAATATCAACCAAAAAAACTTCGGCCCTTAAACGAGAAAGGATGAGATGCCCGTCTAGAATAAAGCAGGGGTTTTCCGGCTTACAGACACTGATCTGCTTTTTATTCTTTCCTTTACCTGCATCCTGGTCCATTTTACCCGGGAGATGTATCTGGGGAATGTCAATATCATTATGCTGCTCTTTTGCTGTCTGGCACTAAAGAGTTATTTCAGTGGCCGGATTGCTGCTGCGAGCCTGTTTCTGGGATTGGTAATTCTTACCAAACCCTTTTTCCTGATCCTCCTGCTCCCGGTTATCCTGCGGAAACGATGGAATTTCCTTGCCGGAATTGCCATCGTTCTTACAACCGGGTTTCTGCTTCCTATTCTCTACCTGGGTGCCAGTCGCGGGCTCGCAATGAACTACCAATGGGTTCAGACAATCATTGAACACAATGAAGATTTTTCCGGAATGAATTCAGTGGATTACCTGCTCCGGTACTATCTTTTCCCTTCGATGCCAGCTGCGATGGCCTATGTTATAATACTGGTTGCCTGTCTTTTATCCAGCTGGTTTATAATTCAAAACATTAAAAACGGAGGAAATCAGGCGGGCGATAAAAGAATTGAATCGCGGACCATGCTGCTTGAATGGTTCCTTCTGATGGCCTTGCTGCCATTGCTGCTAAAGTCAGACTGGGTGCAATTCCTGTTGAGTGCACCCCTCATAATGCTGATAATGTTTAATGCAGCCATCAGCAAAAAAAAGCTTTGGATCCCGGCATTAATACTCATTTTCTTGTTTTTCAGTGCCAATTCAGACGATCTCCTGGGGAGACCGCTGTCGAAAAAACTACTGGAGATGGGTGTGATGGGATTAAGCAACCTGGTTCTGTTAACGGTTGCCCTGGTGATGTTTCAGATCGGAAAATCCAGACCGGATGGAGGGGGATCGGGAAAATTTTAAAACAAAATATTGAACATCTCAGTTATTCTCCGTATCTTGTAGAAAATCCCAGAATATCAACTTCAGTAAAAAACGTAATATGAAGAAGGACACATTGGAATACAGGATGATGCAGGAACGTCAAAGGCTGAAAATCCCCGATTCGAAAATTTTATCGGGGTCAACCATAGGTAAATATCCGATTTCACTCGACGGCGGGAGGACAACAATATTCATTTCAGATAAGAGTAAAGAGTCGGAAACCCGGTTAAGGTACGAACAGAGACTGGGCAACAGGCTGATGCAATACCAGACAAAGGCAAAATAACCGGCCTGATGGCTGATATCTGCCAGGTCAGTTGTTGGAGAATATGTAAGATATGCAATGGAAATCAGGCAAAGATTTCGCATTTACCATCATTGATGATACGGATGGTTCCACGGTCGGAAATACCAAGCCTATCTATGATTATCTTGCCGGCAGAAACATCAGAACTACCAAAACAGTCTGGGTTTATCCATCCCGCGACAGGTTCACGGTCCGGAAGATAGAGCAGAGACGAGCTTTATAATACTTTTCACCAGGGGTTGTTGATAAATTCCTCCGCCCTCCATCAGCATTGCCCGAAATGCCGCTTAATTTTAGGTTGATTTTAAATCGACCCAACCATGAAAAATGTTCGGCATATATCCTCAGGCGATGCAGTTGATAACAGGATGGCCATGGCCAACCACAAGGATGTTGTTCCCAAATCAAAACTCTCAAGCGGTTCGGTAGCCGATAAATACCCGGTGCTCATGGATGACGGGCGCACCGTGGTATTCATCTCCGATAAAAGCAAAGAGAGGGAGGTCAGGTTGCGATATGCGTTGCGGAGGTATTGAAAAAGGGTTGTCGTAAGTTGTTCGCCATTTCGCTGCCTCGCTACCTTTTTTACGGATTTCCGCGTTGGCAGGGCGTTCAGTTTCTTCGGAGAGTAACCCCATCTGTTTTCTTCTGCGTGACGCGTGACACATGACCCGTGACAGGTGATGGGTCACGCTTTTCCACTTCCCGAATGCCCGCGACAGACCAGAAAATTAAAAGTATCACCTCAATGGATAACCGGAATATTCATTAGTTTTGTTGTATTGCATATGGTATAAGCTGAAATCTTGGGAAAGGGAACACGATACATGAGAAAAGGATTTGTTGTAGCCATCCTCTGGATATTTCCGATGCTGCCTGCAGTGGCACAGTGGAACATGATCCGTGACTTTGAGGTACAGATGCGCGGGCTCTCTTTTATCAACAAGGATACAGGCTATGTTTGCGGAGCCTATGAAGGGCCCAGGCTAATGAAGACAACCGACGGAGGTGCAACCTGGCTCGACGTTGGCGGGTTAACTACCGAGGCGCCCGGCCTTGGCGTTTGGGAAACCTTTTTCGTGGATGTAAATACCGGCTATTTTGTAACCGACGAGGGCTCTGTATACAAGACGATCAACGGCGGAGTAACCTGGACAAGAAAATTCCACTCACCCTCTTTTTCTTTGCGTGGTCTCTGGTTCAGGGATGCCGGTAAGGGCTATGTTGCAGGGACGAAAAGCGACTGTTTTGGGAACGACTGCGGAGTTTTATTAACCACGATTGACGGAGGAACCAACTGGACAAACAACTATTTTGATCCGGGATGCGGGGCTGTATGTTTCACAAGTACCGATACGGGGTACCTTGGATGTGCCGGGATATATAAAACAACCGATGCGGGCGTAACCTGGACTCCCGATACCTGCAGTAGCTACAGCTACATCTCCCGTTTCGAATTTCCCTCTGCCGAAATCGGATATGCGATCGGGGGCACTCTGCTCTACAAGAGAGATCCCGACATCGGTGTAACCGTGACCGGCCCTGACAACGGAGTCCGGCTTTCGGTATATCCTGTTCCGGCAACGGATTACCTTACCGTTTCCCTCTCTTTAACTTCACCGGTCGACTATAAAGTTGAATTACTGGATGCAGCCGGCAATGCGATTATCAACGGAAACATAAAAGGAAACCCGGCCGGGAAAGCTGAGATGAATATCGACCTGAGGGGAATCGCGGCGGGTATTTACCTCTGCAGGGTAAGTACAACTGACTGGCAGATGATGAGGAAAGTTATCGTCATGAAACCCTGAATTCAGTCCTCAGTCAGGGATTCATTGTGTTTGAAATATAAATCCGACCTCTTATGAAACGATTCATTTTCCTCCAGTTTGTACTCTTAATCGCCACAGTCGCATCCTTTTCGCAGGGAACCTGGTTAAATCCGCTTCCGCAGGGAAACACTTTATGGGCGATTTCGGCCATCGATTCTTTAAACTGTTTTACTGCCGGTGAATATGGAACGGTAATGAAAACCACCGATGGCGGTACCACATGGTTGGTTGTGAGTTCAGGAACGACCGAGGACATCGCTTCCATCGATTTTCCCGACCCCACCCATGGCTGGTTTGCCACACGCTTTGGAAAGATCTTTTACACAGGGGATGCCGGTACTACCTGGACCATGCAATATGCCGATCCCGATTCGGCCAGACTGAATGCCCTGAAGTTTACCGGTACGACCCATGGATGTGCGGTAGGCAGCAAAACGGGAAACAATATGGGAAAGATTCTGATGACTTACGACGGAGGAATTACATGGATTGAAGATACAACTGCATTCCCAAACACAATTGTTGATGTCTCCTTCCCCGACCCCACCCATGGCTGGGCAGTGGATGGTCATGGGATCATCTATCAAAGCAATAACGGTGGGATGAGCTGGACATTGAATAAGGATTTCGGCCCGTTTGTCTGGTTTAATTCTATTTCGTTTGCCGATAGCCTGCATGGATGGATAAGTAACGGTTATCAGAACAATATGTATAAGACGGCTGATGGCGGGCAAACCTGGATTATTAAAGCGGTCAGCCGATCGGCACAAAAGATCGAATTCACAGATATTTTAACAGGGTATCGGTGCGGTATTGGTTGGCGAAACAACCAGAACCAGGGATGGGTAATGAAAACAACAGACGGCGGAACAAACTGGAGTTCGGTAACGTGGCTGGATATCAGTCTGACCTGGTCGCTTGGATTTTGCAACAGCAATACCGGCTGGCTGACCGGCTCATCCGGTACCATTTTTAAAACCACTGATGGTAATGCTACCTGGTCGAAACAAACCTTTGATTATGCCCATGATCCCATCAACGCAGCCTCTTTCCTGCAAAACGGCACCCTTGGATGGGTTGCCGCCGGTCCGGGTAAGATTATACACAGCGATGATTCGGGTAACACATGGTCGTACCAGACAACCGGGATTGTTAATTATCTTACAGATATAAAGTTCACCGATCCCTTAAACGGATGGGCCTGCGGGGAGCAGGGAAGAGTACTTCACACCACCGACGGGGGGAGTTCATGGGCGCTTTTGCCTGCAATGACGGTTCAGTCACTCCGGGCGGTATTCTTTCCCACGCTGAACCGGGGTATTATTGCCGGTGATTCCGGGATTGTGCTTAGTACTACCGATCGTGGAATAAACTGGGAAAAGACTGTCCCCTTCGGCAATACCGATATCAATACTCTGTTTTTTACCGACAGTCTATATGGCTGGGCTGCGGGCTTTGCCCACTCCCCCGATTGGGGTGCATGTATTATGCGGACTACCGACGGAGGAGTTCATTGGGACTCAGTAATGATTGGTCAAAATGGGTTTCCCTATTCAATCTTTTTCACCGACAGGCTGAACGGGTGGGTAACGGGATCAAACAATATTCTCTTAAGAACCTTGGATGGCGGTATTACCTGGGATGACCTCGAATGTGGAATAGGCAATGAATTTCGGTCGGTATTTTTCCGGGATCCGTTGCATGGTGTGGTTGGTGGGGCTTATGGAATTTTGGCCCGCAGCTATGATGGGGGAATAAGCTGGGAAAGGGTTGAAACAGGCCATGGAGAGAATATCGCCTCACTATATGTAAACAGCGAAGGAACCTGCTGGAGTGCAGGAGGATTCGGATGTATTTTATCCTACTCCGATATCTTTACAGCGATTCATCCTGTGAATGCACCCCCCGTATGCCCGACAATTACAATCTCCCCCAACCCGTTTATGGCAGAGACAAATATTACCTATTTTATCAAAGAATTGCAGCACGTCAGTTTATCGGTCTACTCAATCACAGGGCGCAAACTGGTGACCCTGGTGGATGAAGATCAGCTCATGGGGTACCACAGTGCGGCCTTTATCCGCCGGGGGCTCAATCCCGGAATTTATATCTGTAAACTTCAGTCCGGAAATTCAACCACCTCGGCAAAACTTATAGTCGTTGACCCTGAGTAATCGTATCTTGAGAACAAAAATTCCTCTTAAAGCCGTGACAGGGCTTTACAAACTTTTCATCAGGAGGTTCTGAGCAGGCGGGACTTCTCCGGATCTATTTTGAAATCACGATCTTTTTAAACGTTTTGCCGGATTCTTCTGTGAGTTCCAAAATATAAAGACCTGAAGGAACCTGGGTTAGCGGGATGGTAACCTCCGTGTTTTCCGGCACCTTTTTTAGCACCAATTCACCAAACTGGTTTACCAGCGATATTTCCCGGATGGGTTTTACTGACCGTATCACCAAAAAATCACTTGCCGGATTTGGATAGATCAATAGAGCGGAGAGCCCTGTCTCCTCAAACCCTATTTCACCGACTTGGATCAGGTCTTCAATGATCAGTGTATTAATTCCAAAGGCATTGGCAACGCTAAGGGCAACACCATACACTCCGGGGGTGGTGTATAATACAGAATCGGGTTGCTTGAGGTCTGAAGTTGGCGGAATTCCACCTTCAAAGCTCCAGGCATAAATTTCCGGATCGCCCGTGGACTGGTCGGTAAACCAGACCGAATGCCCGGCGATAATATTGTTTGTATTCATGCCAAAGTGGGCTTCCGGCAATATTTCGACCGAGACAGTAATGTACGCTTGCTTCGTGTGGTTGTTCGATCCGTATTGGTTCGCGACATAAAGAGAAACCGAATATACCCCGGGAGAGGGGTAGGTCACAGGATCAGGCGTTTTGAGTGCTGAATAGGAGGGGGTGCCTCCTTCAAAGGACCACTGCCACACCGTGGGATTTCCGACCGACAGATCGGTAAATTGCACCTGCTCACCGATGAGGACAGAGGTTTTGCTTGCAGAGAAGTCAGCGGCCGGGGGGCCTGCATTGGAGACTGTAATATATCCAGTTTTGGTTTTCGTATTACTGCCGAAGGTATTGGTGGTTTTCAAGGTTACGCTAAACTGTCCGGGTGTAGAATAAGTGATTGCCGGCGGGTATTTCGACAGTGCTGTCGCCGGACTGCCGCCCTCAAAGGTCCATTCCCAGGCTGTCGGGCCGCCGGTACTGATATCGGTAAATTGCACCGTTTCCCCGGTATTGATGGATGTTTTGTCTCCGTAAAAGTCTGTGAGCGGGGGCATCGGATCAACTACTGTTATGTATTTAACCTTTGTTTCCGTGTCACTCCCGTTAACGTTTGATACTGTGAGCGAGACATTGAACTGCCCGGGGAGTTGATAGTAAATTGCCGGTGGATTCGAACCCGAATAGGTGGCGGGAGTTCCGCCCTGGAAATTCCAGGCCCAGGTTGTGGGCCCTCCGGTAGAGAGGTCAGCAAACAAGACGCTCGCTCCCTTGATAATGGATGTGGCATTGGCAATAAAGTTCGCAGCGGGAGGGGCCGGTGTTACCACAACGATATAATGAAGTTTTGTACAGGTGTTGGATCCGTAACCATTGGAGGCGGTTAATATGACATCGTATGTGCCCGCTGCTGCATACATAACCGGGGGCGGATTCTGCTGATTTGACGAGGCAGGGTTCCCTCCCGGGAAACTCCATTGCCAGCCTGTCGGGTTCCCGGTTGTAAGATCGGTAAACTGTACCTGTCCCCCGGCATTGATGTTGGTCAGATTACCTGTAAAATTGACCATGGGAGGTGGAGTGGCTGAAACGGTGACAAAGTTATTTCTGATTTTGGTTGAAGTTCCCCAGTCGCTTATAATTGTTAATGTAACATTATACTGGCCTGCAGAGGAATAGGTGACCGGAGGTGGTGTTTTTTGATTCGACGATGCCGGATTCCCTCCCGGAAAGGACCACTGGAAAGTGGCACCTGTGCCCGTAGAAACGCCGCACTGGAAAGAAACCTGCCCACCTATCCCGATATTTGTATTGTTGGCCCAGAAATCGGCAGGAACCAGGTGCCCGTTGAATTTGAACATCCCTCCTGTTGTTGCATCTGTGTTGAAATCGCCGGCCCATCCGGTCGAATCGTTAAGCCAGGCAGTGGCGAGGAACTGCGTACTGATAGTGAGTGGCATGGCAGAAAATGTCGCCCCATCATCGAACGAATAACTGACGCCTGCTGAATTGCCAGAAATATCGGCACCGGTGGTAACCCAGGTCATCGCCGATCCGGGAATATCATCCATGCTGAAACGGTGTGTCGGACCTGTATTGTTCCGCGGCACAAAGGAGGATCCCCCGTCGGTGGTCATGGCCAGGTATCCGAAAGAGGAGACATCTTTGTCCATCACCAGGCCGAAGGTTTCATTTTTAAAATAGGGGCTCACGTACTTGTTGCCGATCGGGGTACAGGTGGCTACTGTCCAGTTTAGTCCCTTGTCGGTTGATTTGTAAATCCGCCCCTTGTTGGTCCCGAACCAAACGGTGTTGCCCACAATGGACTGATAACCTACAACACCGAACTCACCCGACAGGGGATTCGGGATATTGGTTCCCGGCACAATGGTCCATGTAGATCCTCCGTTGGTCGTGGTATAAATCTCGAAATCGCCGTTCACAGGGTCTCCCATGCAGTAGCCATTGTTTGCATCCCAGAACCAGACACAGTCGGGGAATGAAGCACTGTTGCTGAATGCTGCCGAGGTCTGCTGGGTCCAGGAATTTCCGCCGTCGGTTGTGTGATAGACGCCATCACTGCTCCCCGATCCGTTGTTGTAATAGTGAATGGTCCAGGCTTCCGTTGCGCTGATGGCGCAAATGTTGGCAATTGAAGTACTTCCGCTGTTGTTCACCGTGCGGGGTGTCCAGTTCGTCCCACCGTCTGTGGTGACACAAACATCATGGCAACTGGAGTTGGATCCGCTTCCGTCGTAGGCGGATGCCCAAACAATATTGGCATTCACAATGCATATGTCCATGATCCCCCTGGATGCCGTACTGAAGTGTGTGTCCTGTTGGGTCCATTGCGCAAGAGCAGTGGAGCTGCAAAGAATCAGGATGCAAAGAGTCAGAAATGATTTTTTCATCTTGTAGAAATCAATTACGTTCGTGTTTTACTCTTTTATGAATTTCCCGGTTTGTACTTTCTGGTCACTGACAAGTCTCACAAAATACCCCCCTCTTGGCAGATTGGTTATATCCAATTGCGTTTGGGGCTCAGCAATCAGCCGGGTCATAACTTCCTGCCCATAGAAATTCCAGATGGAAATCTGGCCAATGCTCAGCAAATCTGATGATTCAATAACAATTTTATCCGATGAGGGGTTGGGATAGATTTTGAGGGAGGCTGCAGTTGAGGTTTGGGAAGGTATACCTACAGAAATACCGCCATTGGTGGTCCTTAATATGGTGCCATAGTCGCCTGCCGCATAACCCACATTGGCGTCTCTGAAGAAGAGTGCAAATAGCAGATTGGTGGTTCCTGAAACCTGGCTAGTCCAATTCGCACCTCCATCGGTGGTTTTAACGATGGTTCCCTGTTCTCCAACGGCATATCCGGTCATTGCATCAGTGAAACAAATTGCACAAAAACAATGGAAAGTTGCTTCGGTCTGAATTGTCCAGGTTGCGCCCCCATTTGTCGTTTTCAGAATGGACCCGTTGCCACCGTTATATTGTCCACCGGCAATATACCCAACCTGGTTATCCACGAACTTCACAGAATAGAAGGTGATGTTCGTGGTACCGGGGTTCAGATCTGTCCACGAGGCTCCCCCGTTGGTAGTTTTCAATACTTTATCGTATCCGCCAACCACATACCCTGTGTTCATGTCAGTGAAAAAGACGGAGATGTACTCGAATCCTGATGGAAGCGAGGCATGAAGTGACCAGGAATTGCCGCCATCCGTTGTTTTTAACAAGGAACCGCCATACCCTAGTACAAAACCGGTATTGCTGTCGAAAAAATGTTGTGAAACAAACAGGTCATAAACCGGTACATTGTATTGCTGTATCCAGGTTGTTCCCCCGGTGGTGGTCTTCAGGATGGCATTATTGCCTACGATATATCCGGTGGTAGCATTAAGAAACCGGATTGAGAACAGGTCAGAAGTGGTGGGTGAGGTTTGGGCAATCCAGCTTAATCCACCATTTATTGACTTAACAATTACTCCGGAAAAACCAGCCGCGTACCCTGTGTTGGAGTCAGGAAAATAGACCGACCGCATGTTGTTTAAGGTCGACGGACTATACACCGCCCAGGTTGACCCGCCATCAATGGTTTTAATAATTGTACCCGATTGACCGGCAATAAATCCCTTTCCTGCAGTTGCAAAACAGGTTGCATTAAGCGAGGTTTGTGTTCCTGATAATACACTGGTCCATGCACCTCCTCCATTCACTGTCTTCAGTATCTTACCACCCGTTCCAACGGCTACGCCATTATTTGGGTCGGTAAAAAAAACGGATGATAAGCCGTAACCGTTACCTGAGCTCTGAGTTATCCAGTTGACGCCACCATTTGTAGTCTTCAGGATAATTCCGTTGTAATATTCTCCTCCAACACAATATCCCGTATTGGAATCGACAAACGTGATACTTAGCAAATCATCATAAGTCATTGCGTTCTGAAGTGACCAATTGGTGCCTCCATTTGTGGTTTTCAGGACAATCCCACCCGAACCGACAGCATATCCGGTGTTGGGATCTGTAAAATAAACTGATTTCAATGCATTCGAGGTTCCTGAACCCTGGCTTGTCCAGTTGATCCCTCCATTTATCGTTTTGAGGATCGTCCCGCTGTTGCCGACCACATAACCGGTGGTGCTGTTTGCGAAGAAAATGGAATTCAGTATCTCTGTCGTCACCCAGTTCAGCGTCGTCCAGTCTGCTCCGCCATTGCTGGTCATCAGCATGGTGCCATACCAGCCTACGGCAAAACCGGTATTGGAACCTATAAAAAAGACGGAGGTCAGATCGCTGGTTGTTCCTGAAGCCTGAAGCGTCCAGTCGGTGCCGCTATTTGTTGTTTTTGCAATTGAACCCTCCTTCCCTACCAAATATCCGGTATTCTCATCGGTAAAAAAGATGGAATGGAGATCGTTGCCGGTGGGCGAAGGATTTGACCACTGCCAACCCTGGCATTGTACGCCGGTGCTCGACAATAATGTAAGCAGCAGGATGATGAACCTTTTCATATTCGTAGTGGTTTAGTTTGGTTATTCTAAGGGGTTTTATTTTTGTTGGCCGTAAAGGGTAAATGTGGTTACCGCTTGTAGTAAACATCAATTCTTTATGAACTTGCCTACCAATACCTTCTTATCATCAATCACCTTTACCAAATACAAACCACTCGGCAAAGCACTGATGTTAATAGTGATTTCTTCATCGGTCACAAATCTTTTTATTACCTCCTGCCCATGCAAGTTCATTACGGACAAGAGTCCTGTTCCGATAATAAATGACGGTTCGGCAGTGATTCTGGAGGATGATGGATTGGGGTAAATATTAAGTGTGCTGGATTTTAATGCCGACTCTTCAATTCCGATCGGATTTCCGCCGCCATTCGTTGTTTTTATTATAAATCCTCCAATTCCAACAATAAACCCTGTATTTGCATCAGTAAAATATACTGAGTTGAACCACGCGGCAGATGGAGAGAGCTGTTTTATCCAATGCATTCCTCCATCATTGGTTTTCAAAATATCCCCGGAAGAAGTAGCTGCATAACCTGTGATAGAATCTGTAAAATTAACCGCATGAATATTTCCTGAAGTTCCGGAAGTAAGGCTTTCCCAATTTGTCCCACCATCTGTTGTCTTTATAATTGTACCATATTCTCCGGCAGCATACCCTGTTGTTGGGCTTGGAAAGGTTGCAGAGTATAACGAGGTATAAATCCCGGCAGGTTGAATTACCCAGCTTGCCCCACCATCCGTGGTCTTTAAAATTCTGCCGGTACTTCCAACAATATATCCGGTATTCAGATCCGTAAAGCAAACAGAATTAAGCCATTCAGTGGTTCCGGAAATTTGTTTCACCCAATTTAGACCACCATCTGACGTCTTTATAATACGCCCGGTACCTCCCACGGCGTATCCTGTATTTTGGTCTGTAAAACTAACCGAATGCAACGGAGTTAATATTCCTGAATTCATTGGGGTCCAACTGGTCCCTGCATCAGTAGTCTTAATAATGACACCTTCATTCCCAACAGCAAAACCTGTGGTTGCATTTGAAAAATAAACAGAATATAGTGATTTTGTTATCCCGGAATTTTGATTTGTCCAGTTGATTCCACCATCAATGGTCCTAAGTATTACACCATTGGTTCCAACGATGCATCCCATATCTCCCACCGAAAAAAAAACTGATTTTAGCTCTTGATGAGTCAAAGAGGCAGTGCTTTCCCAATCCGACCCTCCATCTGTGGTACTTAGCACTGCTCCAAGGTCCCCAACAATATAACCTTTGGTTGCTCCTGAAAAATATACACAGCGTAATGTAAATACATTTGGCTGACATAGGTTCGACCAGTTCATTCCACCATCTACGGTTTTAAATATTGTTCCAGCGTCACCAACCACATAACCAGTATTTTCATCTGTAAAGTAAACAGACCGAAGTAATTGATTAGTCCCTACCGATAAGGTTGTCCAGGATGCTCCGCCATTTGTGGTTTTTATAACTGATCCACCCAAGCAAGATCCATAGCCGGTATTTGTGTTTGTAAAGAAAATGCAACTTAAATAATCCCACACCCCATAGGGTTGACTTGTCCAATTTGTTCCGCCATCTGTGGTTAACAATATGTTCCCTTTTACACCACCAATGTACCCCTTACTGTTACCGGGAAAACATACTGTATATAGATGGGAGGATGTTCCGGAATTTTGTGACGCCCAATTTATCCCTCCATTGATAGTTTTCAGAATGGTGCCAAAATAACCCACGGCATATCCTGTGTTTGCATCCGTAAAATAAACACTGCACAGTACGGTTGTAACACCTGATACCTGATTTGTCCAGGTTGTTCCGCCATCTGTTGTCTTTAAAATTACACCGGTATCGCCAACCGCATATCCAATGTTGATATCGGTAAAAAATACTGAATATAAGGTATTTCGGGTGCCGGAATACTGAATTGTCCAGTTTGTGCCGCCATCCATGGTTTTAATTATAGTACCTGTATTTCCTACTGCATAACCGATATTATCGTCAGCAAATTTCACACAATGCAAGGTGTTTCCTTGTGGCAGTGGATTTTGCCATACCCACTGTGAAAATGATGTAACGGGAAGCAGGAACGCAAAAATGAAGAATAGTTGTTTCAAGTTATTTTTAGTTTTAAAGTAGTAGGCTGCGCTTCGAGGTTGTCACCGTGTATGATGAGATTACCGCTGTTAACAGGGGCTTCCTGTTTGCCATCCGGAGTAAAACCGTACTGGTGGTCGAGCACACGAAAGGGTACGTCCTGATGGTGGTTGATGACTTTGTCTTTGCCGATCCAGTTGAGTGTAGGCATTCATTTTAGTGGTTAATTCAACTGTAAAAGTAGGAAATCTGCCTATAACATTTTGCAAAACTTCATCCTTTTAATGACGATGGTTAAATAGACAATGCTGACGGCTACAATAGCAATGAGAACCAGAAAGCTAAATCCTGATTACCTATTGAACTTTATACCTAATTAATCTTGTTTCCAAAGACCACCTTCCGGACCACAAAAATGTATGTGCTTTCATTTTCCCCACTCCTTTCCCATAAACATCATAGCCATATCTAACTGGATGATTCGCAGGATTAGGGGGAGTCGGAACAAATTCTTGTGAAGTTGTGATGCTTTGAAAGGTGCCGGCAGGGATAGTAACTAAAGAATCTTTACCTACCATTGTGACGTAACCCATGAACAATTCAGGCATGCTGCTGTTAACATAGAGTGTGTCAATGAAGTTGAAGTCTGATGGATACCTAATAATAAAAATCGCTAGATCATGACTGAAAAACTTTTATACCTCAGCCTTAATGAAACGGAAGCAGTTTTCCTATGGCTACGATTAGGCATGTATCGTAAAATTCTGGAAATGGAAGAAGCAGCGAATCCAACTGAAGGTGGACAAAATCCGATCAATACACTTAATTCACTCAGCCATAGAGTTTTTGAGCTGATCAAACCGGGAAAAAATTTATCTGATCTCGATAAGATGCGGACAGCCTTTAACAAAGGTTCTAACTAATAACGATGAGGAAGATTAAAGCGGGAAAGTGAGATATGATTGCAATATTATGAAAATCAGTAAGATGTTGGCATGATAAAAAGTATGCAGAAGGCAAGCATCAGTATATCAAGAAGTTGTGAAAATGTTGCACCTATGTTCCACCAAATAAAAAAAACGGCTAACAATCTATTGATTATCAACCGATTTAGTAAGTGTAAGTAGCCCCACCAGGAATCGAACCTGGATTTAAAGTTTAGGAAACTTCCGTTCTATCCATTGAACTACAGGGCCAGTTGGATTTACGATTGAGCGATTTACGATTTACGATTGCATCCTGGATCCTGCATCTCGCATCTCGCACTGCAAAGATAGAAAATTCTCAAATATTTCCGGCAGAAGCTTTCTGCTATCACGCAACGCCCCGGGGCCGTCATTCATTAAGTGTTTGAAGATAGAGTTCCTCAACCTTTTTACGTGCCCAGGGGGTCTTGCGTAAAAACGTCAGACTTGATTTAATGCTGGGATTCTCAAGAAAACAGTTGATCGGGATGAGTTTGTACAGGTCTTCCCACCGGTAAAGTGTGAGCAGATGATTCAGGATCATCTCGAGGGTTTTGCCATGGAGCGGATTATTGGGCTGCGGTTCCATTTTTTGCCCGGAAATAATTTTACTTAACGATGACCTTGGCCCGGTAACAGGCTTCATCGAGCAGGAAATTCAGCTGGTCGCCAATGGAGGTAATCCCGGCTGTTGTATTCCATGCATTGGTAAAAACAACGGCTGTAAAATCCGTTTCCGGATCGGTAACCATACGCGACAAATAGCCTTCATGCGCACCGCTGTGGCCAAAACCCAGGTTCAGCACATAACTGATACCGCAACCGTACCAGCTTCCCGGCGAGCTGCCGGCCGGTGGAGCCAGCATCACCTGGTTGATCCAGTGAGGTGAAAGAGGTCCGTTGCCCTGGATGAGGGTACGCAGAAATTTCGATAGATCATCCGGAGTGGTGATCATGTTCCCTTCGGCCACATTGGCTGAGATATTCGAAATGGTGACTTCCACGATGGTGTCAGACGTGTAAATATAACCTTGTGCGAAGGGGGCTGGTAACTGCCGGTCGGTGCCCAGGCTGGGATAGGTAGTGCTGGTGAGTCCCATGGGTTGCACGATATGTTCCATGACAAACTGCGGATAGCCCTGTCCGGATACACGTTCGATAATTTTCCCCAGGATGGAATAACCGGTATTTGAGTATTTATAGGATGTTCCGGGATGAAAATTATACAACCGGCAAGTGGCAACTACACCAACCAACTCATCGAAAGTGAAGGTATGGGTCATATCCTGGAGCATTATATATTCCAGGTAATTTTGCCCTTTGTAGGGAACCTGCACTGATACAGTATCGGGTATTGCATTGTTGGAAACGTCAAAAACCCCGGCCCGGTGCTGGAGAAGCTGCCGGATGGTAATGGAGTCGCGGAAAGGTATCAGGTAATCGGTCGTGAGCGGTACATAGGTCATCTTTGTTCCCGGAATGGTATCGATGATCTTCGCATCAATGTTCAGCTTCCCTTGCTGGGCGAGCAGAAGGATGGAGGTTGAGGTGAAGGTTTTGGTATTGCTTGCCGCCCGGAAGTGGATCCCGCCGGTTATCCCGGTTCCCATCCCGGTCGAAACGAACCAGCTGCCTTGCTTCGAAACCACCTTCAAGGCTAGTCCGCCGGGATAACCAGGATTTTTCAACTGATAACTTTTCAGCATCTCGTCCAGCATGGTCTGCAGTTTCCCCTGGACCTGCGGGTCGGTGGCCGACTGGTAAATGGTTTCAGTTTTGGTGCAAGAGACGATGACCAACGCGATCATTGCCAGCATGAGAGGCCTGAAGGTTTTCATATGCTGAAGCTTTAAATGAGGTATAAAGGTAATCCCTTTTTACAACATTTAATTGACGGAATCAAGAAAAAAATCAGGGTTGGTTTACTTCACATCCGCCCCGTTAATGGTTCCTTCGGCAGGTGTAACAAAGAAAAGAGTTCCGTCGGGATTCTCGGCCATCAGGATCATTCCCTGTGAGTCGATCCCCTTAAGTTTTCGGGGAGCCAGGTTCACCAGCACACATACCCTTTTGCCTATTATCTCTTCGGCGCTGAAGAAATGGGCAATTCCGGAAACGATGGTGCGCTGATCGATCCCGGTGTCGACCTTCAGCTTCATCAGCTTGTCGGTTTTGGGAACCCTTTCGGCCTCGAGGATAGTGCCCACGCGGATGTCCATCTTCGTAAAATCGTCGTACTGTATTGACTCTTTGCCTGGTTTCACGGGCGATTTGGCCTGCTCTGCGGCATTGGTCTCTTTGGTGTTCAGCAGTTTCTGAACCTGTGCCTCGATGGCGGGATCTTCGATTTTTTCAAACATCAGTTCAGGGGTGTTAATTTTATCTCCCACCCTGAGCCAGTTGAGCAGTGTTGCATCAGCCCATTTGAATTCAGGAAGGTTTAGCGTTTTGCGGATTTTGGCTGCCGAGAAGGGAAGGAAAGGTTCCGCCACGATGCTTAGCTGTGCACAGATCTGCAGCGAAAGGTTGAGCACGGTTCCCACCCGTTCGGGGTCGGTTTTGAAGAGTTTCCAGGGTTCGTTTTCGGTGAGGTATTTATTTCCCAGGCGGGCCAGATTCATCATTTCGGCAAGCGCTTCACGAAAACGGTAATGATGAAGGCTGTCGGCAATGCGGCCGGGAATCAGCGCCATCTCTGCAAAGGCTGCCTTATCGGTGTCGGTGAGGGTGCCCTGGGCCGGTACATTCCCTTCAAAAAACTTGTGGGTTAGCACGATGGTACGGTTCACGAAATTACCGAGGATGGCCACTAGTTCGCTGTTGTTGCGGGTCTGAAAATCCTTCCAGGTGAAGTCGTTGTCTTTGGTTTCGGGGGCGTTGGCGGTGAGAACATACCTCAGCACATCCTGCTTACCTGGGAAATCTTCGAGGTACTCATGCAGCCATACCGCCCAGTTGCGGGAGGTGGAGATCTTGTCGCTTTCGAGGTTCAGGAATTCGTTGGCCGGCACATTGTCGGGGAGGATGTAGGTTCCTTCACCTTTAAGCATGGCAGGGAAGATGATGCAATGGAACACGATGTTGTCTTTGCCGATAAAATGAACCAGTTTGGTCTCCTTGTCTTTCCAGTATTTTTCCCAATCGGGGGTGAGCTCCTTGGTGGCCGAGATATAGCCGATAGGGGCATCGAACCATACGTAAAGCACCTTTCCGTCGGCCCCCTCCACCGGAACTTTCACCCCCCAGTCGAGGTCGCGGGTAACGGCACGGGGCTGAAGCCCCTGGTCGATCCACGATTTGCACTGCCCGTAAACATTCGATTTCCAGTCATCCTTGTGCCCTTCGAGGATCCACTCCCGCAGCCAGGGCTCATACTGGTCGAGCGGCAGGAACCAGTGCTTTGTCTCCTTCAGCACCGGCGGATTCCCGCTGAGCACCGATTTCGGGTTGATCAGGTCGGTGGCGTTGAGCGAGGTTCCGCAGTTCTCGCACTGGTCGCCATAGGCACGTTCATTGCTGCAGTGGGGACAGGTACCGGTAATATAGCGGTCGGCCAGGAAATGGCCGGTTGCCTCATCGTAATACTGCTGAGAAACTTTCTCAATAAACTGCCTGGCATCATACATCTTGCGAAAAAATTCCGAAGCTGTTTCGTGATGCATTTTATTAGATGTACGGGAATAGATGTCGAACGAAATTCCAAAATCCTCAAACGACTTTTTAATGATCCCGTGATATTTGTCGACAATGTCCTGAGGAGAAACACCTTGCTGCAGCGCCTTGATGGTAATGGGTACGCCATGTTCATCGGAGCCGCCGATGAAGATCACATCCTCATCATTCATCCGCAGGAACCGCACATAGATATCGGCAGGAACATAGACCCCCGCCAGGTGGCCGATATGGATGGGGCCGTTGGCATAGGGCAGGGCGGAGGTGACGAGGTAGCGCTTGTATGCAGTCTGATCGTTCATTTATATTTGATTGAATTTTTACATCATCTGAAAAACAAAATCCAGATAACAGGCGCAAAGATAGGAAATAAGAAGAATTACTTAATTTTGGGGTATGATTCAGCCACCCTTCCTGAAAAAGGGCGATAAGATCGCTATCGTCTCCCCGGCGCGGAGCATCACCTTCGAGGAGGTGCATCCCGCCATCCGCTATTTTCAGCGCCAGGGGCTCGAGGTGGTGCTGGGTACCCACGTTTTCTCGAAGTACAACCAGTTTGCGGGCACCGATGAGCAGCGCCGTAAGGATCTGCAGCAGATGCTCGACGACTCCTCCATCCGGGCCATCATTACCTCCCGGGGAGGCTATGGCACGGTAAGGATCATCGACAAGCTCAATTTTTCTGGTTTTCTCAAGGCCCCAAAATGGATTGTCGGTTACAGCGACATCACTGTGCTCCATTCGCATATCCACCGTCACTTCGGCATTGAAACGCTGCATGCCACCATGCCGAAAAACATGGCATCCGACACCCCCGACGATTCGCTTGAGACGATGATGAATGCCCTTTTCGGTTACCGGATAGCCTATTCTTACCGGAAGAGTCCGCTGTCGCGGGAAGGAGATGCCGAAGGTGAAATTACCGGAGGGAACCTGTCCATACTTTGTAACCTTTCGGGAACGCCTTCTGATGCGGATACAGCAGGAAAGATCCTCTTTATAGAAGACCTCGACGAATACCTTTACCATGTCGACCGCATGATGATGAACCTGAAGCGGGCCGGCAAACTCGACAAACTGAAGGGACTTATTGTTGGAGGCATGAGCAAAATGAACGACAATGCCATCCCCTTCGGACAAACAGCCAACGAGATCATTGCCGCTGCGGTTAAGGATTACCGTTACCCTGTTTGCTTCGATTTTCCGGCCGGACACCTCCCCCAGAATCTCGCCCTCATCCTGGGCCGAAAGGTGAAGCTCTCCATTGGAAAAGAGGTTGAGCTGGCTTTTTATTAACAAACCGGTTTACTTTTCCGGGTTTTTCCGATTAAGCGGGTAGGTGCATGACCTCACCCCCCCGGTAAAATTATTCACCCATGTCAGAAAGGATCGAACTGGGAAAGGCCGGCGAAGAGATCGCCGCGGAATTTCTCGAAAAGAAAGGGTACCATATTCTTGAACGCAACTGGAAATTTGGCAAGAATGAGATCGACATTATTGCCAGAGACGGCAATTCCATAGTGATCGCTGAGGTTAAGACCCGGAGTTCGAACTTCTTTACCGAGCCCGAAACGGCAGTTACGCGCGACAAGCAACGAATCCTTGTGAGGGCGGCAAACGCCTATATGAATTATCGCAAACAGGTTGGGGAGGTCCGGTTTGATGTCATCGCCATCCTAATCCTGCCCGAATCGCAGCAGGTAAACCACATCGTGGATGCATTCTATGCAACGTTGCGATAACTATTTTCTCCCAAAATCTGCCGGAATCTCTCCCCAGTATTCCGTCTCCCACTTCAGGATTTTATTCGGCCACTTGTTCTCTTTGAGCCACACGAGGGCGCGGTCGACCAATTCGAAGAGTTTCTTGTTTTTTGGGGTGACCGCCAGGTTGGTGTTGATGGCCTTTTTGCGCACCCAGGCAATGGCGGTGCGCGAGTCGGAGTAAACGGGCCAGTCGCAGTTGCGCTGTTTAAGATAGGCCAGTGCGTGCACGATACCGAGGAATTCGCCGAGGTTTACAGTGCCCTGGGGAAAGGGCCCCATGTGGAAAAGTTTCGCCCCCGATTTGGTGTCAACCCCCTGGTATTCGAGTATGCCCGGGTTTCC
>CAYHCQ010000052.1:0-21929 GCA_964355115.1 uncultured Prolixibacteraceae bacterium
CCCTGCCTTCGTCCGAAGTTGCCTTAAAATATAAAGAGCTCTGGCAGGTGGAACTTGTGTTTCGCGATGTAAAAAGCTTGCTCACCACACGGCCCATTTTCCACAAAATGGATGAAACCATCCGGGGCCATGTTTTTTGTAGCTTTCTTGCTCTGGTGCTAAGAAAAGAACTTGACAAAAGACTCGAACAGCTTGGCATGGATTATGAATGGAACGATATTAAGCAAGATTTAACCGCATTAAGAGAGGTAATCCTTACCGAAGACCAATCGCAACTCTCAATCAGAACATCATGCCGGGGAATTTGTGCCGATGTTTTTAAGGCAGTCGGCGTAGCGATCCCGCCAACCATCCGGTCATTAACATGAAAATTCACCAACCGAACTTTAATCAGTGCGATCACAAAATGTGGTGGTAAGAATATTTTGCGCGCAGCTATAAACCTGATGGTGAGAAAGTTAAAAAATACAACTGTAGAAGATCAGTTAAACAACCAGCGATAAAAGTAAGGATTCCCGACCGGGATATGACTTTTTCGATCCTCTTCAATTGCATCATTCAAAATTAGGAAAAAAACCTTCCGGTTGGGTGTATAGATATTCGATCTCCCTTTTTATGATTGCCAGGGTTCTACCCTGTGAGCAACAGCATAATCCCTGACCTTTTCAACTTCCGACAAATCCAGGTATTCAATCTCCCTCTTTTGACGGAATCGATTCCACGCGCTATGCTGGTGGTCATAGTGCTCACGGTCGGGCTCTGTAGAAATGATAAATCCTTTAACATTCTCTAAGGCTGCCAAAACCTGATCGATATCAAAGAAATCTGATTTTATATGATTCATCGCCTTTTCAAAATCCAGAAACCGTGCAAATACCGGGATTTCGTTTTGGCCCAACAGGTCAAGTTTTACAGGAAATGTCAGCGAATCGAATTCAAGGGGTGTGATTTCCATTTCCGGAGTGAAGAAATTTACCACCGTGGGAACGAATTCTGCCCTAACCGAATGGATTCTGTGTTGAACGGATAGATGTTGTGTGATCCGCTTCTCCTTGATCAGCGCAGTGAATAGCCGGTTATGGTGTTCTTGCGTTACCGGGAGGTCAATCTGAACGGGTTTACCAAATGATATAACATTCTGGTTATAATCGCTAAGGTAGGCGATATAACCCTCAGCAACTGCCGAAACCGGACTGTTCTCCAGGTCCATTGCAACGTGGCCAGCCTGGGATTCCGGGAGGTTCCCCATGCGATTGACCGATTTCATATATTCCCTTATCCAGCGATGCTCCTGCGAACCAATGAAATGTTTCAATGCATCCAGCTTCTGCTCCGAAAACCGGAAAAGGCTTTCCTTGCCATTGCTTAGCAGGATCCCCAGTGCAATTTTTTCACTGGTTTCCGGTGCGATCACCGCGTATACAACGCTATAAAATGTTTTCATGTCAACGACGCTTTAAGACAACTTGTAAATATCGGGAGAATAAATCGGAACACTGGTCGGTCCATTCCCTTGAAAACAGAAATTGGAGCCGTTCGTTTACGGAGGCTAACGAAATATCCCACGCTTCGGGTAGATGCTGAAGGTAGGTTGAAAGGTGGCTATGACACTGCGCAACGTCATGTTCAAATGAGCATATGGTACTTAAACGTAATTCATTACGTTCGGGTTGCAAAGTTCGGAAAAATAACTGTTGAACAAGCGTTGAATTTAATAAACTATCATCCACTGTGAGCGGAAACGGTTCTTTGTCAAGATTGTTGCCGTTAAACGCCATAACATGGTCGATCGGCACAAAATCCGCCACCATGGGGTTGAACAGCAGATTATAATTATTACCGGTCCTGTCTTCATTGGCAATCCAAAGGTCAAACATGGCAATAGCCAGAATCGAGCGGCGGAGGTTTTTCATCGCATGGTTTGAGAAGGACCATCCGGACAGAAACCGGTCAACCTCCAGGTAGTTTCCATGGTAAAAAGAGCCAAAACATGGCCTCCGAAAATAGTGAGTCGGCATGCCTGTTTGCCTGGTATGGTTAACCGAAATTTTTACAATCGCCATTGCCGGCACCTGCAAGGCCCATTCTTCCAGAAAGCAGCAGGCAATATATTCGTTGAAGAGCGAGGTGGCGGGACCCTCACCAGAAAAATATTTGCAGATGTAATGATTCATATCACTGCAAAAAACCCGTAGTGGCCGACTGCCCCTTGTCGTAAGGCAACCTTCGGGGGGAATCTCCGCCAGACTTTCTATGTATTGCATCGCTTTCATTTTGACGAATCCTTCCCCTCCACCACCCCAATCTCCTCTTCCGTAAGCCCGTACAACGCATATACCATCCGGTCGATCTCCCGGTCGGTGGTGTCGATCGTGCGCCGGAGTTCCTGCGCTTTGGCTGCCTCTGCCTTGAAATAGCCCTCCCACTCCGCCTCCTGGGCCAGGGTCAGCTTTACCTTCTTTTTCTGCAACTCCCTGATGAACGACCCATATGAAAGTTGGTACCACGACTTTAGCTTCGTCGAAATCTCCACCAGCCCGAAATGACGCCCGAGGGTGCGGTGAAATTGACCGGATAACTCCTGCAATTGCTTGTTCAGGGTTAGCATCTGGTCTGCCTTTAAAATGAAGGGTAACTGTTCTATGGGGGGGGTGATTTTTATGGGTATATTCTTCAGTTGATAACCTTTGATCTTGGGAAACAGATCTTTATTGTCAGAAAATTTTGACAACCAAAATCGCTGTATTAATTCCGAATTCAATAAAGAAAGGATGAATTTCAAACTGTAATGATCATTTGTGATAAACAGGTTATAGATTGTATTAGACGTTAAAATTCCCGAATGGCATAATCCTACCACTGGAGAAATCCCAATTTGTCTTATGACAATTCTGTCTTGAATGTATACATTCCAATCTCCACCACTTTTAATGTTTACCGCTTGATAATCAAAATATTTATTTGGGAATGCATATTCATACCTTTTTACATCCACGCCATCTATCAAAGGTTTGCAAAAAGATGTTGCTGCATTTTCATGGACAGAAGAATTACGATCAAATGCTTGGATTCCAAAATAGGTAGAACAAATGTTACCTAGATTGTCGCAATCAGAAAAAGTCATTTGAGGTGAATCTCTTAAATTAAAAACCTTGTCACCATCCTCAAACCAAATTATTTGATTTTTTGAAGTAGTTAAAATGACATCACCACTAAAGTCTTTATATATCAAGATATTATCATTTTTTTGTCTTTTTTTTGTCAACACAATCGTAGCAACATCAACATCTGCATCTTCAAATACTGTATTTGTGTGATTTATAATAATTTCAATGAAGGTGGTATTTAGTATAAATTCCCTGAGTTTTATTATATACTTGTTTGTCAGATAAGTATTTGGTGTAATAAACCCTAATTTCCCTTTTTCGGATAATAATAAAATAGATCGCTCAAAGAATAAATGGAATAGGTCAATTTTATAGCTTGAAACTTGAAAAATCTTGTATTTCTCCAAATATAGATTAGAAGTGTTTGACGGCTGACATAAAGAATACGGCGGATTCCCGATCACCACATCGAATCCTCCTTTGGCAAACACCTGGGGAAACTCCTTATGCCAGTTGAAGGCCTTGTCGCCGGCCACGGCGGGGTCGTCGATCAGGGAGTTGCCTACTTTGATGTTGTTGCTCAGGTCGTTGAGGGTACGGTTGGGACGGGCGGTGCGCAACCATAGCGATAGTCGGGCGATCTCGACACTCTCCTCGTTCAGGTCGACCCCGTAAAGGTTGTTTTCGAGGATGCTTTTGTCGAGGTCGCTCAGAACCATGGCATCGCCGAAAAGCCGGGCCTGCAGTTCGTCGACGGAGCGGTGCTCGGCGATCAGGAAATCGAGGGCCTGGTTGAGGAAAGCGCCCGAACCACAGGCGGGATCGCAGATGGTGAGCTGTAGAAGCCAGTTGCGGTAATCGGTCAGCCGGTCGACCAGCCCTTGCCTGGTTTTTGCCTGCCGGCGGATCTCATTCGTGTACTCCTCATCAACAATACCGAGCGCCTCCCTTTTTTCGCGGCACAACCTTCCCACGGTGTTCTCAACAATATATTTTGTGATGTATTTTGGGGTGTAAAAGACCCCCTCCTTTTTCCGCTTGGTCTTCGATTTGTCGATGGCCACCCCTTCGAGCTGGGCCTTGATCTCGTCCAGTTCATTGAGCGAATTCTCGAAAATATGACCGAGGATGTTTACGTCGACCTCGCTTGCAAAATCATACTCCGATAGCTTCATTGCGTGACTGAACATCAGTTCGTCGCCGATCTGCACCGCATCGAGCACCTCATCGGGTTTGAACAGGCCGCCGTTGTATGCAAAAACATCGTACCGTTTGCCCTTGAATCCGGTGTTGAGGTAGCCGAAATATTTTTTAAACCTGTCGTAAAGGGGTATCTCCACCTCCCGTTCACGGAGTTCGCGCCAGTCGGTCAGTACCAGCCGTACCGAGTTAGGTGGCAGCAGCATCCGGTCCTCGGCAAAAAAGAGAAAGAGCAGCCGCGATAAGAGTTTCTGCGACTTTCTATAGAGGGTAAGCGGGTCGAACTGCGGATTGAGCACCACCAGGTTTTGATGCAGTTCCCGTTTGAACAGGGAGTAATCTTTGTACAGGAACCGGGTAATCTCATTTTCGCGGCTCACCGACTCCTCCTTCATTTTCAACGGGATATCGGCATTCAGGCTGTTGCACGAAAGAGATAGCCAAAGAAGATCGAACTCCTTCCGGGAGAGGGTAAAGAGGTTGAATTCGAGGTGATCGATGGCATTGTCAATGTAAAAGCGGATCTTTTCAAAGTTGGAGGTGATGATGTAGCGGCACCCGGGCTGGTTATTCTTGTATGAGAAAGCCTGGTTCTCTACCCGTGTAAGGTCGCTTACTTCGGTGCCTTTCAGTTCGATCACAGCCTTCACCGTGTCGTTGAACAGGATGGCCCCGTCGGCCTTGCGGCTGTCTTTCACATTGCGGTATTCGGTGGTGAGGTTGAATCCGGGGTCGGGATTGAGAGTATATCCAAGAACATTGACAAAAAGTTCACGTAAAAATCCTTCCTGGAACTGCTCCTCTTTTGCATCACGGATATTCTGCTGCCGTTCAGAATGGTGGAAGTAGTCGTGGAGCTTCGAAAAAGCAGAGTCGACAGCCACTGAATTGATGGTCGTCCGGTATTTATTTATCACTGTGTTCTGAAAGAATCCCATTTTTGAAGGGGGTTTGCAGTATAATCTGAATCAATACCGATCAGGAGATGATAGAGGATATTGATCGGCAACCAGCTGTTTCAAAGGTATAAAATTTTTATAAAGCGATTTTCGGTGGTGAATTCGGTTTTATAAGTCGTTATGGTGAGATGCCAGGGGAAGTTGCGGGGGAGGACTTATCACCATGCCACTTGAGAACACCTTCTGGGGTGACCGGTTCGGTATGGTACAGGACAAGTACGGGTTCAACTGGATGCTCTCCTGCCCGATGAAACCAAAAGAGTAAACCCTTTTTAGCGAGTAGTATTTTCGGGATACCTTATCGTCAGTATTTTTCTCACTTCATGGAACAGGGTATCGCGCAGCTGTTCAATATTTTCACGCTCAGTGGCCGAGATGAAGAGCGACGGGAGATTCTCCTTCGCCATCCAGGTATTTTCGAGCTCTTTAAGGGTCAGATTTTCCCTGGTGGCCGGACTCAGATCATCGGGATCTTTCGCTGTAAAGGTATAAGCATCGATTTTGTTGAAGAGCATGATGGTCGGTTTGTCGGAGGCTTTAATGTCGGTAAGAGTCTGCTTCACAACATTGATCTGCTCCTGGAAATCGGGATGGCTGATGTCGGCCACATGTACGAGGATATCGGCCTCGCGCACTTCGTCGAGGGTTGATTTGAACGACTCGACTAGGGTATGGGGCAGTTTCCTGATGAAGCCCACCGTATCGGACAGGAGGAAAGGCTGAGATTCAAACACCACCTTACGCACCGTGGTATCGAGTGTGGCGAAGAGTTTGTTTTCGGCAAACACTTCCGACTTGCTGAGCAGGTTCATGATCGTCGATTTTCCGACATTTGTATAACCGACGAGGGCCACCCGGATCATGTCGCGGCGGCTTTTGCGCTGGGTGGTTTTCTGTTTGTCGATCTCCTTCAGCTTCTCTTTCAGCAGCGATATCCGGTAGCGCAAAATCCGCCTGTCGGTTTCGATCTCCTGTTCTCCGGGTCCGCGCAGCCCGATTCCACCCCGCTGTTTTTCGAGGTGGGTCCACATACGGGTAAGCCGGGGCAAAAGGTATTCGTTCTGGGCAAGTTCAACCTGAACACGGGCGTGGGCACTCTGGGCCCGTCTGGCAAAAATATCCAGGATCAGGCTGTTGCGGTCGATGATCCGGCAATTCAGCTCCTTTTCAATATTTCGGGCCTGGCTTGGCGAAAGTTCATCGTCGAAAACCGCCATATCGGTCGGGTTCTCTTTGATGTAGGCTGCAATTTCAAGAAGTTTGCCGCTTCCCACATAGGTGCGGGGATCGGCATATTCGAGTTTCTGGGTAAACCTTCTGCCGGGAATACCGCCTGCAGTTTCGATAAGGAAAGCCAGTTCATTCAGGTACTCATGCGTTCGCTCCATATCCTGCCGTTGGGTGGAAATTCCGATAAGGACGGCAGTCTCTTTTTCAGGTGAGGTTTCGACCATGTGTGGTTTTTTCTGGCTTGCTGATTTCCGGTGGGAAAACCGGAATATTTTTTACCTTTACTTGTCTGAAAATCATGTTCAATGAAATTCAGGATTCTGCAAAAGTAATACATCTGTGATGAACGACAAGAAAACGGTCGAACAAGAGATACGGGAAAATGCCAACCGTTATAATGCCATAGTTGATCACCTCACCGAGGGGATTGTTATTGTGGATGAAAAAATGCATATTATTGAATGGAATTCAGCCATGGAAGCCATTATGGGCTCCAGTTGCGGGGAGGTGCAGGGGAGAACCTACGATGAGGTTATTCTGGGCTTCATGCCGCCTGCAAAGCGTACAGGGGAGTTTAAAGCACGGTTCCGCGAGAAGGTGATGGAAATCCTGCGTACAGGGATTATTCCTGAAACAGGCATGGAAAACGATATCGAGATCCAGTGCAAGGATGGATCGAGAAAATTTATCCGGCAGACGATTTTTGTAATCCCTGTCGGCGAAAGGTTTCATATAGGCTGTGTAACCACGGATGTGACACGGCGACAGGAGTGGGAAGAGAATTTGCGCCAGAAAGAGTTTCGTTACCGGTTGCTTTTCGAATCGGCAAATGACGCAATTTTCCTGATGGATCAGCGGGCTTTTATCGAATGCAACCGCAAAGCTCCGGAATTGTTTGGATGCAGGAAAGAGGATCTTTTAGGGAAATCCCCTGCGTGGTTTTCGCCGGAAATACAGCCCGACGGACAACCCTCAGCTGAAAAAGCCAGCTACCTGATAAAGGCTGCCCTTGAAAAGGAGTCACAGTCTTTCTACTGGCAGCATAAACGCGCCGACGGCACCCTCTTCGATGCGGAGGTGAGTCTCAATGAAGTAAACCTCGATGGAAAAAAACACCTTCAGGCCATCGTACGTGATGTGACTGAGCGGGTGCGTTACGAAGACCGGATGCGACGGTTCAGGGATTGCCTCCTTACTTTCGGTTCCGATGCCCAGGAGAATATCAACAGATTAACTCATCTTTGCGGGGAGATTCTTGAGGCGACGTGTGCACTTTATAACAGCATACAGGAAGAAATGCTCTGCTCGCTGGGGCAGTGGAATCCCCCCGAAGGTTTTGTTTCCGAATCCCGGGCCCGGGGCCACATCTGCTATGATGTAATTACGCGAAAGGGACCCGATGTAATGGTTGTGAGGCACCTGCCCGATACTCCTTACTATGATTCCGATCCTAATGTTGCCAAATATAACCTCAAGACCTATATTGGAAAGGCTGTCTATGTTGCTGGCCGGTCGGTGGGATCGCTTTGCGCTGTATTTCAGCGTGATTATATCCCCGACGAAACCGATAAGTACTTTATGTCGGTTATTGCCTCGGCAATAGGAGTGGAGGAGGAGCGGAAGGTTGTGCACGACCAGCTGATGAAGTATACGGAGGAGTTAACGGAGATGAATGCGGCCAAGGATAAATTTTTCTCCATCATCGCCCATGATCTGAAAAGCCCTTTCAATGCCATCATGGGATTTTCCGATATTCTTACCACCGACTGGAATGAATTTGAAGAGGAGGAGCGGCAGCACTTCATCAGGAATATCAATTCCTCTGCAAAAAACACCTTCCGCTTACTTGAAAATCTGCTTGAGTGGGCAATGGCACAGACCGGAAAAATAGCGTTCAACCCTGTTCCGGTCGACCTTAGTGTTATTGCCAATGATGTGATTATTTTCCTCAGGGAGCAGGCAGAGAAAAAGCAGGTCAGGCTTTTCACTGCCATTAATTATGGTACAGTGGTAATGGCCGATGAGAACATGCTGAGAACCGTATTCCGGAACCTTGTTTCGAATGCAGTCAAATTTTCGGAATCGGGGGGAAGCGTTAGAATATACTCTGAAGTAATCAGCCAGGGGGAACCGGCTCAGGAGATGAATGAAGTTTGCATTGTCGACAACGGCATTGGTATCCCTGCTGAACAGCTTCCGCTGCTTTTCAGAATTGGTGAAAAGGTTAGAACCCTGGGTACCGCACAGGAAAAGGGGACCGGTTTGGGGCTGATACTTTGCCGTGAGCTTATCGAAAAAAACAAAGGGACCATCCGTGCCGAGAGTGTTCAGGGGAAGGGGAGCAAATTCTGTTTTACTCTCCCGGCCGAAAAGGGATGACCTCTTCCGCGGTTAGCCAACCGGTTAAAATTTCCTGAATCCGATTATTTCACGAACCTCGCGAACGGTTTTAGCGGCGCTTGCCCTGGCTTTTTCGGCACCCATACGTGCGACCTTACTGAGGTAAGCTTCGTCGGCAGCCAGAGCCAGCATCTTTTCGCGGAAAGGGGTTGTAAATGTAATAACATCTTCGGCCAGTTGTTTTTTCATATCGCCATAACGGATTGCCCCTGTGGCGTATGATGATTCAAACGATGCAAAAGTGGATGCATCCGAAAAATAGCGCATCAGGGCAAAGAGGTTCTCTACCCCCTGCGATTTCGGCTGCGACGGGTCAGGCTGACCGGTATCGGTAACGGCACGCATAATCTTTTTCCGGATCACTTCGGGAGCATCGGCAAGGAAGATGGCACTGGTTTCATTATCGGATTTCGACATTTTCATGCTGCCGTCGAGTCCGGGGATCTTAACCAGGGTCTCGCCAAAATTATAAGCGACAGGCTCGGGAAAATACTCAATATTATATATACGGTTAAAACGGTTGGCAAAGGTGCGCGTCATCTCCAGGTGCTGCTCCTGGTCCTTGCCTACAGGGACCTTGTGCGCCCTGTGTATGATGATGTCGGCCGCCATCAGCGTTGGGTAGGTAAGCAGCCCGGCATTCACGTTCTGAGGCTGGGTACGAATCTTGTCTTTGAATGAGGTACACCGTTCCAGTTCGCCGACATAGGCATTCATGTTAAGCAAAAGGTAGAGTTCGGCCGTTTCGGGCAGGTCGCTCTGAATGTAGAGTGTAGCTTTTTCGGGATCCAGTCCGCATGCCAGGAACTCAACCAGCACAGTTTTCACGTTTCCATGCAGATCGCCAGGTGTAGGGTGTGTTGTGAGCGAGTGGTAATCGGCAATGAAGAAATAGCACTGATTTTCCTCCTGCATCCTGACAAAGCTCTTCAGAGCACCAAAATAATTACCCAGATGAAGGTTTCCGGTCGGCCGGATACCACTGACAACGATATTAGTCATTTACGATATACGATTTACGATATACGATTGATATTACCACATTGGCACATCAGCACATTGGCACATCAGCACATTACATTTTAATTTCGTCCCCCTGCCTGTTGAAGAAGTGGTATTCGAGAATGTGTGATGCGCTGGCGGGTTTGATTTCGACCCGTTGTCCGAATTTGCGCCACCATTTCCATTTGTAATTGAAACATCCTTTGGTAAGGAAGGCGTAAACATAAGGATGAACGGCAACCTCCAGGTTTTTCTCGTTTTGTTCGCGGATGAGGTATCCGAGGTTGTTTTCAATGTCGTCGGTTAGCAGGATTGTAGGGCGGATCTCGCCGGAGCCATCGCAAGCCGGGCATTTTTCGAGGATCTGCACATTCATCTCCGGCCGCACGCGCTGACGGGTGATCTGCACCAATCCGAATTTGCTCGGGGGCAGGATGGAGTGTTTGGCCCGGTCGCGTTTCATCTCATCGCGCAGTTTATCGTAAAGCTTACGGCGATTGAGCCCCTGAAGCATGTCGATAAAGTCGATGACGATGATTCCGCCCATATCGCGTAAACGGAGCTGGCGCGCTACTTCAGTGGCGGCTTCGAGGTTTACGTCGAGGGCATTGGCCTCCTGGTTCTGGTCCTGATTTACGCGGTGGCCACTGTTGATGTCGATCACATGAAGCGCCTCGGTATGTTCAATAACAAGGTAGGTTCCGCTCTTTATCGTAACCACCTTTCCGAAGGAGTTCTTGATCTGCTTGTCAATTCCGTACTGTTCGAAAATAGGAGTCTTGCCGCTGTGCAGTTTGACAATATTTACCTTTTCGGGGACGATCTTCTGGATGTAGTTGCGGATCTCCTCATACAGCAACGCATCGTTCACCACAATGCCGTGGAACGATTCGTTCAGCGCATCGCGAAGGATGGCGGATGTACGGTCGATTTCGCCGATAAGTTTCTGAGGGGGTTTTGCTGTGGCCAGTTTCTGTGTGATGGTCTCCCAGCGTTTATACAAAGAGCGGAGATCGGCATCCAGGTCGGCAACAAGCTTATTCTCGGCCACGGTACGAATGATGATCCCGCAGTTCTTTGGTTTAATGCTGGTTATGAGCCGCTTGAGACGATTGCGTTCTTCTGCGCTTTTGATTTTCTGAGATACGGAGATCTTGTCGGAGAAAGGCATGAGTACCAGGTAGCGCCCGGCAAATGCAATTTCAGAGGTCACCCGCGGTCCCTTGGTAGAAATGGGCTCTTTGGCAATCTGAACCAGGATGTTGGAATTGGGTTTCAGTACCTGGTTGACTTTACCTGTCTTCTGGATGTCGGGCTCAAGCTCGAAATCTCCTATTGACAAAGGTTTTCCAGTGCCCGACTGACCAAGTTTAAGATATTTCAGCAACGACTGAACCTGGGGACCCAGGTCGAGGTAATGCAGAAAAGCATCCTTTTCGTAACCAACATCCACGAAAGCGGCATTGAGACCCGGCATGATCTTCTTGATCTTGCCAAGGTAGATATCGCCAACAGAATATTCGTTGTTGGCCCGCTCTTTATTTAACTCTACGAGAAGCTTATCTTCAAGTAAGGCGATTTCGACCTCCGTGGAGGTCGAATTGATAATTAATTCCTTATTCACATTTATATAATTTTAAATGACCTGTACCGATTAATATCGATAACAGCCTACGACATAAGGAATTGTAGCAGCAGAGGAGAGGGATTATTTCTTCTTGTGTCTGTTCTTGCGCAAACGTTTTTTACGTTTGTGCGTTGCCATCTTGTGTCTCTTTCTTTTCTTTCCGCTTGGCATAATAATTTCAGCTTAGATAGAAGTTGTTACTTCACTTTTACGTGAGATTTCACTTTGTTCACAAAGGTTTTGGCCGGCTTGAAAGCGGGAATGTTGTGGGCGGGGATGATCATGGTTGTGTTCCTTGAAATGTTTCTCCCGGTTTTTTCGGCTCTTTTCTTGATGATGAAACTTCCGAAGCCTCTTAAATAAACGTTCTGACCCGTGGCCATGGATCCTTTGATGGAGTCCATGAATGCTTCAACGGTGGCCTGTACGGCAACTTTCTCAATGCCAGTCTTATTAGCAATTTCTGCTACAATTTCTGCTTTTGTCATGTTACTTGGATATTAATAGATATATTGTTAATACTGAATGTATTTTGAAACTCGGGAAACGGGCTGCAAATATATGATTTTTTTTCAACTACAAACAAATATTTGCATTTTTTCTTTCGATAGGAGATTAGGATTGTGGCTTTTGTGAAATTATCCGGTCGCCCGGGTTATATTTGCATACCCGAAAACCCCGAAATGTTATTTACGGCTACACTTCTTGCCTGGTATGAAGAGAACAGGCGCGACCTCCCATGGCGAAGAACAAAAGATCCCTACCTGATCTGGCTGTCGGAGGTTATAATGCAGCAAACCCGCATCGAACAGGGACTCTCTTACTATGAGAGGTTTGCGGAAAAATACCTAACCGTTTATGACCTGGCGTTTGCCAGCGAGCAGGAGGTTCTGAAGCTCTGGCAGGGTTTAGGCTATTACTCCCGGGCCAGGAATTTGCATCATACTGCCAGGATGATCGTTGAGGAGCAAGGGGGTAGTTTTCCTTCAACTTACGAGGGAATCCGGGCTTTGAAAGGGGTCGGCGACTACACTGCAGCAGCCATCGGCTCCATATCATTCAATCTGCCGGTACCGGTTGTCGACGGCAATGTTCTACGGTTTTTTTCACGCCATTTTGGTATTCTTGATGCCATTGATTCTTCCAGGGCCAAAAATGAGGTACACAAACAAGCTCTGCATCTGATCCCTCTGTCCGATCCCGGCACCTTTAACCAGGCAATGATGGAATTTGGTGCGAAGTACTGTAAGCCTTCCGCCCCGGATTGTGAAAATTGTCCATTCATGCAGACCTGTTTTGCGTTGGCAAAGAAGATGGTTACCAAGCTTCCTTTAAAGGCCAAGCCTGTTGCTCAGGTTACGCGTTATTTTCACTACCTGGTAATCTGCAGTGCAGATAATAAGCGGATCCTGATGCGCAAGCGGGAAGCCGACGACATCTGGAAGGGACTTTACGATTTTCCAATGATTGAAACCAAACTGCCGGTATCCATAAAAGCACTGACCGGTATGCAGGAATGGACTGAGGCTACAGACAGACAGCCGTTTGCTGGGATGAGACGATCAGGAGTGCACCGGCATGTGCTTACTCACCAGATAATCAATGCCAGATTTTATCGATGGGTTGCGGATCCGGAAAAATTTCCCCACCTGTTGTGGGTTGATAAGGATATCCTGAGCACAATCCCCCTCCCCCGGCTGATTGACCGGTATCTGCAATCGTTTTTTGAGAGATGAAAATAACCGGGGTATTTATTTAACCGGATGTTTTCTTATCTTTGCACCGTCAATTAAGTTGAATACCAAAATGGACGAAGGACCTGCGATACGCGAACAGATCAATTCACCAATTGCCAGATTGGAGTCCCGCCTGATGTAACATCCGGCCCGGCATCCTTTCAGGTAATTCAAACAGAGAAGGAGGCCGCCTTGACATCACAAATCACCTTCTATTTAAGCCAGATCCTCGGGCTGAATTATGTTTCCGAAAACGGCACCCCGCTTGGGAGGATCCGTGATTTTCTGATTGATCCCACCCCAATGCCCGGTGCCGAAAACGAACCTGTCCGCCCACGGGTGGTAGCGGTAAGGGTGAAACTGGACCGCGAGGTGAAAATTCTCGACTTTTCATCGTTCGAGATGAAGAAATTCAAAAGGCAGTTGCGGATTGTTTGCCTGGAGCTGAACAGGATAACCCCCGAACTCTTTCCCAATGCCCTGTGGCTGGCCGAGAACATTCTCGATAAGCAGATTGTGGATATCAACGGAAGAAAGCTGGTCAGGGTGAACGATATCAGGATGGTGATGATCCCCTCGGGCACCTTCGCCATTGCCGTTGATGTTGGCATTGAAGGACTGATGCGGCGGTACAGGATCGACAAACCAATTCAGACCCTTCTCGACCTCATTAAAATCGATATTCCTTCCAAATTCATTCTTTGGGACGACATCGAAGCGGTTGATTTTAACAACTCGGATATCAAACTCACCAAGTCCCTTTCCCGGCTCAATACATTGCATCCCAGCGACCTGGCCGATATTATTGAGGACCTCGACCGCGCCTCCCGCACGGCTGTATTTGCTTCTCTTGACGAGGAGCGGGCGGCCGACGTTCTGGAGGAGCTTGAACCCCATGCCCAGATACAACTTGTTGAGAGCCTGCCATTGGAAAAGATGGCCGATGTGCTGGAGCTGATGCCTGCCGACGAGGTGGCCGATCTGCTTGATGCCCTGGAGGATGACAAGGCTGAAAAACTGCTCAGGGAGATGGAGAAGGAGTCGTCGGAAGAGGTACGCGAACTGCTGGAATACCCGGCCAAGTATGTGGGTTCGCTGATGACGACAGACTTTTACTCATTTACCGAGAACCTTACGGTTGCCGAAACCTTAGAGGAACTTCGCCTTCAGCAGCCGGAACCGGCACATATCCATACGCTTATAGTAACAGATAAATACGAACGGTTCCTTTCGGCGGTTTCACTCGGCGAACTGATCCTTGCCAATCCCGCGACACGCCTGGGCGAGATTATAAAGGACAATGCCGTAACCGTGTTCGACGACGACAAGGTTGACTCTCTGGCCGAACTGGTTCAGAAGTATAATCTTCTCGCCGTGCCTGTAATTAACAAAGACCGGAAAATGGAAGGCGTTGTGGTCGTCGAAGACATCGTTGACGACCTCCTCAAACGCCGAAAAACAAGGTAGTTATAAACAATCTGAAAAATAATTCCCAAAAGCAGTTTACCTTTTGGGCCTTTCTCCGATTAAGCATAAAAGTAGTACTTTTGTTCACGGAGTTTTAAATTTTAATTTCAATCAACATGGCAACTGGAATCAACAAAGTGATTTTGATCGGCAATCTGGGACGCGATCCGGATGTCCAGCATTTCGACAACGGTGTGACCAAGGCAACATTCACCCTGGCAACCACCGAGCCGGCATTCAAAGGCAAAGACGGGGAGAAAACCCAGCACACCGAATGGCACAACATCGTACTGTGGCGCGGCCTGGCCGATGTAGCCGAACGCTTCCTGAAAAAGGGGAACACGGTATACATTGAAGGTCGCATTCGCAAACGCGAATACGAGGACAAAGAGGGACAGAAAAAGTTCATGTTCGAGATCCTCGGCGACCAGATGCAGATGCTTGGCGGCCCGCGCAGGGAAGATGCCAACGGCTCCTCCCCGGCAACACATATTCCCGACGAAGTACCAATGGTGAATGCACCGGAGGACGATCTTCCGTTCTAAAGAATGGCGTACTGGTAAAATGGCAAAATGGCAAACTCACCATTTTGCTGTTTTACCATTTTATTATTTTACGATTTTACCATTTCCTGATGAGAATTTCCTCACACCTTTCTCCTGTTCTTCTTGCAGCTCTGCTCCTGGTCTCCTGCAACAACGACTATGTTCCCAAGCCTAGGGGATATTTCCGTATCGATCTGCCGGAGCGGGAGTACAGGGTATTTGATGCAGATTTTCCATACACCTTTGAATATCCGGCTTATGCCACCATTTCCGCCGACAGCTCAAGAATGGCTGAACCCTATTGGATCAACCTCAACTTTATTCCATTTCATGCTCAGCTGCATATCAGTTATAAGGTCATCAACGGGAACCTGGCAAATTATCTCGACGATGCCCACACCCTTGTGAATAAGCATATTCCCAAAGCCAATGCCATTACCCAGCGTCAGTATGCAGATAACGAAAATAAAGTGTACGGATTGGTTTACGACATCAGCGGTACCGATGCTGCATCGGCCTGCCAGTTTTATCTCACCGACAGCAATTCCAGGTTCCTGCGGGGTGCCCTCTACTTCAACCTGGTGCCCAACAACGACTCACTTGCGCCGGTGATCGAATACCTGAAGGCCGACCTCGAACATATGATCAATACCTTCCGCTGGAAAACGACGAAAAAAAATTGAATTCATCATGAAGAAATTCATTCTGCTCCTGCTCATCCTTCTGCCCTGCGGCATGCTCTATGCCCAGCAACTGAGAAGCGTTGAAGTTAAAATAACCGCATCTCCTGCAGGTTTGATGCAGCTGGCCTCCCTGGGATTGCCGCTGGAGGAGGGGTTTCACAGCAAGGATGGCACCTGGACTATCGTTCTGTCGCAGCAGGAGGTAAACCGGGTAGCGGCAGCCGGAATCCCTTTTGAAGTGCTGCACGAAGATTATACGAAATTTATCGCCGACCGGAATATCAAAGATGCAGGGCTCATCGGCCACATCAATCGCCACAAGCAGGATTTCAATAACACCGATGTAAGCAATTACACCATCCCGGTACATTTCAAACTGGGTAGCATGGGCGGGTATCTTACTCTGGCCGAGGTTTACAGCGAACTCGACAGCATGCGGTTACTTTACCCAAACCTCATCTCCGCGAAGTTCAGCATCGGGAACTCCAACAGCATCGAAGGAAGACCCCTGTATTGTGTAAGGATATCCAACAACCCCAACCAGACACAGAGCAAACCGCGGGTTTTCTACAATTCGCTCACACATGCCCGCGAACCGATGGGGATGCAGCAGTTCATTTTTTACATGTGGTACCTGCTCGAAAATTATGCAACCAGCGAGGAGATCCGCTACCTTGTCGATAATCTAGAACTTTACTTTGTACCGGTGGCTAACCCCGATGGTTATGAGTACAACCACTCCTATGCACCGAACGGGGGAGGCGACTGGCGGAAGAACCGCCGCAACAACGGCGATGGAACCTGGGGTGTTGACCTGAACCGCAACTACGGTTATAAATGGGGGTATGATAACAATGGATCGTCGCCCAACCCCGGCGACCTGACATACCGCGGTACCGCCGCCTTTTCAGAGCCGGAAACCCAGATAGTGCGCGACTTCTGCATCGAAATGGGATTCCGGATCGCCATGAACTACCACACCTATAGCAATTACCTCCTCTATCCCTGGAGCTGGCAAACCCAGATAAGTCCAGACAGCACGCTGCAGCTTACCTACGCCGACTATTTTACCCGCCAGAACGGATACCTCGGCGGGATGCCAGGTACCATCCTTTACAATACAAACGGTGATTCGATGGACTGGGAATACGGCGAACAGACCGCCAAACCGAAAATCATAGCCTTCACAGCGGAAACCGGCAACCAGACCGACGGTTTCTGGCCGCCTGTAACCCGAATCATCCCGCTGGCACAGGAGAACATGTACGCGAATTTCATGGTAGCCCATTTTGCCCTTCGCTACGCTGAAGCATATGATATCTCCCCGGTCATCACCTCCGAAAAAGAGGGATACTTTAAATTCGAGTTCAAACGTTTCGGACTGGATGCCCCCGCCAATTACCAGGTTTCGGTGCAGCCGATGGATACCACGCTGATCATCGCAACCGGACCTCCGCAAACCATCTCCAACCCCGCAATCTTCCAGATTGTAACCGACTCGATATCATACACTCTCAAGCCCGATATTGTCGCCGGGACCGAGATCGGTTTCATCTACCGGATCAGCAACGGCTTTTACACGTTTCAGGATACCGTGATCAAATACTACGGACCTCCCCTGGTCGTCTTCAGCGACAGTTGCAACAGCATGGACAAGTGGACCTCTGCGAAATGGGGAGTATCCTTAACACAGTACCATTCGGCCCCGGGTTCAATTACCGATTCGCCGACCGGTAACTACACGGCAAATTTCAACTTCCCCGTTTCCAACAATAATAAGATCGACCTGCAGAATTCGCCGGTTGCCGTTCTGAATTACTATGCCAAATGGAAAACAGAAAAGGGATTCGACTTTGTGCAGTTGCTGCTTTCCGATGATAACGGCCTCTCCTGGGTACCGAAAGCAGGCAGGTATACTGTTACCGGAACCGAGTTCGAGGCCTTCAGGCAACCTGTTTACGATGGTAAAAAATACAACTGGGTGAAGGAACAGCTCATCATGAAGGAATTTGTGGGTAAGGATATCAGGCTCCGTTTTAACCTCAAGGCCGACAATTCCAGGAACTACGATGGCTTTTATTTCGACGATGTTACGGTGACCATTGTCGATATGACAGGGGTTGGAACAGGACCGGAAGCTGCAGGACAATCATGGATCTCAGGTGCCATGCCCAACCCGGCCAGCAACCAGGTTGCTATCACCTATCGGCTTCCGGAGGCGAAATATCCGGAGAAAAATGCTGATTCCCAGACCGATGCAATATTTGAATTGCTTGATTTGCGCGGGGTTACCGTCATGAGCAAGAGGCTGAACGATCTTTCGGGAAAACTTACTATTTTCGTTGGTGACTTGCCGGAGGGGATTTTCTTATACAGGATACGCACCTCCTCGGGAACCACCGGAGTGAAAAAACTGGTAGTCATTCATTAACCCCTTACAACTGGCCCGATGATAGAGACAATCAAATTCGGAACCCTTCGCTGGTCGCACATTGTGAGGCCTACCGAGGACGATCTCATGGCGCTGAAGGAGCACTATCACTTTCATGCGCTCGACCTCGAAGACTGCCGTTCGGAGGTAAACCTGCGTCCAAAGATCGATATCTACGACGACTATTATTTCGTAATTCTCCATTTCCCGGCGTTTGATGCTGCGGAACAGTTCGTTGAAATCCGCGAGTTCAAGTTTTTCTGGGGTAAGGATTTTCTGATAAGCATCGGCAAATCACACTGGCTGGTAAAGGAGATGTTCACACGCGAAAAAAACAAGGTGAACGACCGGATGGAGGTGGGAAGCAGCGATGCCCTCTTTTACCAGTTGCTCGACCACGTTATGAAGGAGACCCAGAAGCTGGTGGAACGGGTTGACAAGGAGGCCGATGACTGCGGAAAGTCCCTCTTTTTAAAGAAGGCGGAGCCCACCATCGAAAAGATCTCCATTACACGCAAAAATATCATCCTTCTCAACACCATGTTCAAGCCGCAGATGGTGCTTTTCAACAAGCTTCAGAGCGGTGCCATCACTGGGTTTGCCGAAAATATGGAGGATTACTGGGGCAACATCATGGACTATTTCCAGAAGTTGTGGGATATGGTTGAGGACGACGGCGAGTTGATCAAGGGTTACTCGATGACTTTCGATTCTCTGCAGGTAAACAAAACCAACGAGGTGATCAAGATCCTTACCCTGATCTCGTCGGTACTGCTGCCGCTTACTTTTATCGCCAGTCTTTACGGCATGAATATCAACCTCCCGATGCAGAACCACCCCTTCTCGTTTTATATTGTCGGGGGATCGATGGTTGCCATTGCAATCTCGATGATCGTTTACTTCAAGATAAAAAAGTGGATGTGATCATTCACCCCGGTTCATGACATCGATTTGACGCTGAATCGATTCCTCGTGCACCGTTTCCAGCAGTTTCAGGATGAACTCTTTGCTTAGTCCCATGCGTATGCCCGCCTCGATACGGTCGAGGGTGAGCTGGTTCCACCGTTTGATCTGAAGGATCGTGATGCGGTTGGCCTTTTTGTAATTTCCAATCTCCTCCACAACATCCATCCGCCGGCCGAGTATATCGATCAGTTCTTCATCGAGCTTGTCGATTTCTGAACGAAGGACCTCCAGCCGGTTTTCGAACTCCATCGGCACCGACTCCTGCCGGAAGATAAGTTTCGAAAGCAGGTCGCTGAGCTGCGCTGGCGTTAACTGCTGGTTTTTATCGGTCAGGGCTTTCGAAGGAGTGATGTGCGCTTCGATCATCAGTCCCTGCATCTCGAGGTCGAGGGCCTTTTGTGCAACGGGTAAAAGCAGTTCGCGGTTGCCGCAGATGTGACTCGGGTCGACAATCACCGGAAGCTCCGGGCAAAGGCTCTTCAGTTCGATGGGTATCTCCCACATCGGGGCGTTGCGGTAGGGCGACCGGTTGAAGAATGAGAAGCCGCGATGGATGGCCACAAGCTTGCGCACTCCCGCCTGGTTGAGCCGCTCGAGCGCCCCCATCCAGGTCTTCAGATCGGGGTTGAGCGGGTTTTTCACCATCACTGGAATGTCTTGCCCTTCAAGCGCTTCAGCGATCTCCTGTACCGAAAAGGGGTTCACAGAGGTTCGGGCACCAATCCACAGGATGTCGATACCATGGTCGATGGCCTGCCTGACATGCATCGGACTGGCAACTTCCACGGTAACCATCAGACCGGTTTCCCGTTTTACCTTCTGCAGCCACTTCAGCCCTTTTTTACCAACACCCTCAAAGGCCGAAGGCCGGGTGCGTGGTTTCCAGATACCCGCCCTGAAAACCGTAATTCCCGGGATGGCCGCTATCTCCGTGGCGGTTTCCATTACCTGACTTTCGGTTTCGGCGCTGCAGGGACCTGCAATGATCACCGGCTTTCCGCCGGTAGGCAGCCATGAGTCAAGGGGGGCAATGTCAAGTTGCACGGTCATGCAACAAAAGTAATCAATTTATTCGCGCCAGAAGATCAGTTTCCAGATGATGGCCCACACATATTCACCACGGCGGGCGGTGAGTGATTTGTCCTTATGCCAGCGGCGAACGCCGTTATCATCAATACGGCGAGCTCAGACAGTAGCCAGATTTCATTTTCGGGAGAATTGGGTACAGTTTTTACCGAAAAAAGAGACAGAAACAAATTTCGACTTGCCAACAGGAGCCAAATTATTGTATATTTATTGATTAATTTTAAATTAAACAGATCTCCCCATGGTAAAGTCAGTTTTACAGAGCAGGAATATCCGGGTCGGATTCCTTTCGATGATCAGCATTTTCCTTTTGTTCGCAGAAGGATGTAAAAAAGAGGTTGAGGTTGATGATAGCCCGCCTACGAAATTTACTGATCTGAAGGTCGCTTCAAATTTCGAATTCGAGAGTTTTAAGAATGTTGAGGCTACGATAACTGTTCCGGCCCTTAAGGATGCCGCCCAGAGTATTGTTCAGATATACCAGGGCAATCCTGCCGAAGGTGGAAAGCTTATCATGACCGGATCGCTGGATGCGAACAACCAGTTTAAAAGCCCTGTGCGCATACCCACCCGTCTGACCGATGTTTATATTGCACGGCTTTCATCAAACGGGGAGAATGCCTTCGTATCCGTCCCGGTTACAGGAAATACGGTTACTTATGATTTCGGGAAAGGAGGGGTAGCACAAAAATCTACCGGTTCCGCCAACAGCAACGACTGCACCACCGGCTGTACAAGTACGGTTTCGGGCCCCCAGAACGAATTGACGATCAATGCAGGTCAGATGGTTTGTGTTAATGCCGGCACAAACGCTACATTCAGCAGCCTGAAAATAAATACCGGAGGTACTTTACGAATCTGCGGTACTGCCACAGTGAACAGCTATAACTCAACGGGTGGCGAAGGGAAGATCATTGTCACCCCTACCGGAACGCTCACTCTGCCTAAATATAACACATATTTTGTAATTGAAAACTATGGTAGCCTGAACTGGAGCGGTAGTGGTACCACCAGTCTGAACGGCAACCTTCACAACTGGGGAACCGTGAACTCCACAATTAAATTTACCAACCAGGGAACAATCACCAACGATGGCATCTTCACTGTCACTAACTATTTTATAAACAATACTGCCAGTTTTTTTACCAACAACTGCTCCTTCTACGCCACAAGCACATCGAATAACTCCTGGTCAAATAACGGCACCTTTACCAACAACGGGTACGTAAATGTATCAGGAACCGCGAATGTAAGCGGAAATGCCTTATTGAACCTTGGGTTACAAAGTCTGTTCGATACAAAGCAGTTTAAGATCCAGGGAGATGTAAGCGGTCCGGCTTCCCAGGGTTCACAGATCCATGCTACAGGATCGAGCAGCAGCGACATAAGCGGAGGTGCCGATATAACAGGATATGTAGATTTCTGGGCAACCTCCATCAACCCCAGTAATGGAAACTATGGATCGCATGTTACGTTCCACAATCCCGGCT
>CAYHCQ010000053.1:0-2900 GCA_964355115.1 uncultured Prolixibacteraceae bacterium
CCATAGGAATATTCAGCCATATCGGGCATTTCCGTCCGCTGCCTGTCCATGAGCAATTCCGGGTATCCAAGGTCCTTATAGGGCGTCCTGGCATTGAGTTCGATAAATATTATTGTCTCATCACCGGTTATTGATCCGGCCAGCGGAATTATCGCCAGATAGTTTTCATTGCCTGTCCCATAATCAAGAAAATAAAGGTTTTCTGAAGTAGTGGCCTCTCCGTATAATGCAACATTGTCCTGGAAATAGTCGATACAGTTTACCTCGTAGCCCTGGGGCTGCACTTTTAAGCTCCTTTCCGGTGAACAAACAGTAACCTGGATATTGAATTTATTCCAGTAGTCAGTAAAGTAGATCTTCCTGAGATAATGGGGCAGGCTGTCATTTTTTACGCTGACCTGTATGACGGAATCAGATAAAATTTTCCTCTCGAGCTTTTCATAGAGAATTTCCGTTATAGGATTTCGGCGTCCTGCAAGTTTAATGGCAAGCACCTTTCGCTTTTCGTTTTCGCGGAACTTGTTCGCATTGTTCAGAATTACCGTAGCGAAAACGCTAAGCAGAAAAATGATAAGCAAAACAGACGGAACCGAAGGGGCGGTTTTGAAAAGGTTCCTCCGGATCTTCTCCGTAATAAGCAGCACTGCTGTAAGAATGAAACCAACAGCCAGAACGCCCCAAAGGCTCGCTATGGAAAAATTGGAGATATTACGGAAATTGATGTCAAACGATGAGTTTATTACGAGGTCTTTGATCAGAATTGCAGATATAACCAATATTCCAGTCACAAAAAAAACTGATAAAAGGAAGCGTGCAATCCTAATTATTACTTGTCTCTTCTGGCTGATTGCCCGTGGCTGCCAGTGCCTGTAGAAAATCCAGGCGAAGAAGGCCAACAGCATTACATTTATTAAAAAGTCGCCCAGCGATGGCATAAAAATGGAGGACGCATGCAGTTCGGGGCCTGAAATCGTCGTTTTGTAAAGGTTGGCAGGAACTCTCAGGTAATACTGGATACACCTCATGAAAACAAGGAATCCAGTTAGCGCCAAAACCAACAATCTGCCGCGCCTTGATAACGAAGGCAGGAGACAAAAAAGCCTGTAAATAAATAGAATCAGCCCCAGGAATCCTGCCAGCGAAAGCATCATGATCAGGTTTTCACCTGCCGCCAATCGCTCTGTTCCAGGCTCAGCCGACAGTAAAAACAGTTGCTTCCCATCGCCTGAAAATACCGGGAATCCCTTACCTTCAGTGCTAATGAGAATCCGGTCAGGGACTCCTGATTCCGGATTGAACCCATTGTTTAAATAATCATTTTGAAAAGGATACTCGTGACGAAGCAGAAAAAATGTCCAGAAAGTTAAATCCCCGTCAGATTTAGAGGAAATCCTGTACCAGCCGTTTGCCAGTTTGACTACCCCGGGTGCTTGTTTTCCCTGACCAAAAAATCCGGGAGGCACCGGGATGGTATTATCACTCCAGTATACAAGTGAATCCGATTTACTGACAAGAAGGGTGAATCCTGCCGGTATTAACTTGCTGTCTTCATCTCCGGATTTTAAAATACCATCTTTCAATCCGACCTTGGCAAAACCCGCTATTGATTGTTCAATTAACCGCTCCGAAATCTTTTCTGCCGCGAGAACTTTCTTCTGAATCCGTTGTACAAAATATTCCGGCTTGCTCAGCCGGTATTCATACCCAGTATACAACCAGATTGTCAGAAAGGCAAAGATCCCGACCAGAAGTGGCGGAATTCCAAATTTTTTTTCGATAACAAACCTGAATTGCATTATCTGCCTGAATTCCTGTTGTTTATGTAGGGTGCATTAAATCGCGTATACGCAGGGATCGATCGTGGTCCGACCAGAAACATCAATCCGGTACCAGCGTTTAACTGAAGCCTTAAAATTACGTTTTTTTGAGCGAAAGGAGAAAAATAAGGCTAGAGTGGCCGGACCCTGTTTTTTTTGCCTGCCTGTTGGATCTCCAGCCACTGAAAAAGGCACTTATATAATTTGTGGATCCTCTTTTGTATTTTTCACTCAGGATGGATACATAATAGGAGTCCAACTTTTGGGGAATAGTTTCTGTGACAACGAATCCGTGTTTGTCTGCAATCTTTTCCAGCGTCCCTTTTGTAAAATGGTACAGGTGTCGTGGAACATCATATGCAGCCCAGTATTCCTTGTACCTTTGGGCATCGTCCGATTCGCAATTCGGTAAAGCCAGAATGAGGCTTCCATTTTTATCGAGCAGCTCCTTAATCTGAACCAGGGTCTCATTAAGATTGTGAATATGTTCAAGAACGTGCCATAAAGTTATGCAATTATGCCGCACCCCCCCTTTTACCAATTCCTGGAGTGATTCCTTTACATCGATCCTGTTTTGTTCAATTGCAAATTTTCGGGCTGGTTCCGTTGGTTCAACACCACTAACCTCAAACCCATGATCCCCGCAATATCTCAGTAACTCACCTGTTCCGCAGCCTATGTCGAGCAGTTTTTTCCCACTTGAGGTTCTAAGTATTAATTGATACTTAGTTCTTATGGCAAAGTACCGGGCAATTTTATAAAGGCTGTTTATCAGACTAAACCCTGCAGCATTATGCGAAATGTATTCAGTGGATTGATAATACTTTCCGATCTCTGCCTGCCCTGGTCTTGGATTAATGAAACGGAACCCACAACTTGTGCAGGAACATATCATGAAGGTTTCCTGTGAAAGGAAGTGGTCCTTGACCGATAAAAACGGCACAAAGCTGATGTTGTTGCAAACCGGGCAGTTGTTTAAATTTTCACTCATGATGAAATGTTTCACGTGGAACGCTATCGTCCCATGTATACAATTAATACAGAAATGTCGGCCGGCGATACACCGCTGATCCTGGAAGCCTG
>CAYHCQ010000053.1:3000-21910 GCA_964355115.1 uncultured Prolixibacteraceae bacterium
TCATGAATTCCCAGCTGAGGCCTCAGCAGTAATGAGGCCAATCTCTGCTTCTGGTGTACCGGATTTGTATTCTTCACTTCCAGCAAATGGTTTACCTCTGCAGGATCAACGCTTTCAGTTCTTAAAAACCTGGTTAATGAATCGATGCTCTCATACTTCCTCCTGACCTTTGTCAGCCTCTCCTTACCCGCCAACCCAAGTAAATGAGCCTTCTCAGTCAGTCTTCGGTCTGCATTATCCTGTCGCAACAAGATTCTGTATTCTGCCCTGGAAGTGAACATCCTGTATGGCTCATCAGTTCCCTTGGTTATGAGGTCATCAATTAAAACTCCTATGTAAGCCTCTGATCTTTTTAAAATAAACGGGGGCAGTTTCCTTACCTTTAAATGGGCGTTAATCCCAGCCATCAACCCCTGGGCTGCTGCCTCTTCATATCCTGTAGTTCCATTTATCTGCCCTGCAAAAAAAAGATTCTCCAGGACCTTAGTCTCCAGGCTCAAATCTATCTGGTATGGCGGCAGGTAGTCGTACTCAATAGCATAACCCGGCCGGAAAAATTTTGCCTTTTCAAAACCCTGAACATTCCTTAAAGCTTCAAACTGGATCTCCTCAGGTAACGAAGATGAAAAACCGTTCACATAATATTCACAGGTATCCCATCCTTCTGGTTCAATAAAGAGCTGATGCCTGTCTTTTGACGCAAACCGCTCAATCTTATCCTCAATTGAAGGGCAATATCGTGGTCCTCGCCCTGAAATCCTTCCGCTGAACATGGGAGATTTTGAAAAACCAGTCTTAAGAATATCATGCACCTTTCCATTAGTATATGTAAGATAACAGCTCCTCTGGTTATTCAGCTTTGGTGTCTCTGTAAATGAAAACTGTCCCGCATTCTCATCGCCCTTCTGCTCCTCCATTTTACCAAAATTGAGACTTCTGCCATCAACTCTGACCGGAGTTCCCGTTTTCATTCTGCTGGCCTCAAAACCAAAACCCACGAGATTTTCTGTCAAATTTTTCGATGACCTCTCCCCCATTCGCCCGCCCTGGAAATTCCTTTCCCCAATATGAATTAACCCATTTAGAAAAGTTCCGTTAGCCAATACAACGCATTTCGACTTTATCGTAATTCCAAGTCCGGTAACCACACCGCAGACTCTACCATTTTTAACCAAAAGATCAACAACCGTATCCTGCCAGAAATCCAGTTTTCTGATTGCCTCCAAGCGCTTCCTCCATTCAATAGAAAAAAGAACTCTGTCATTTTGCGCCCTTGGGCTCCACATCGCGGGTCCCTTGGAAAGGTTCAGCATTCTGAACTGGATCATAGTATGGTCACTCACTATACCCGTATAACCACCCATGGCATCAATTTCCCGTACGATTTGACCCTTGGCTATTCCCCCGATAGAAGGATTACACGACATTTGCGCCATGTTGGTCATATTCATTGTAACCAATAACACCCTTGATCCCAGGTTTGCTGCTGCAGCTGCAGCCTCACACCCTGCGTGTCCGGCACCAACAACAATTATATCATAAATCCCTGTCATTATTTATAGTTCCACGTGAAACACAAGAAATGCGAAGTTACAAAATTTACGACCACAACCATAGTTGTCTGTATGCCAATTGTTTAACTGGGATTCTTGCATCAATTCATAATTGTTCTGTAATTCTAATAACTTTAGGAGGGAATTGCAAGATGTGCGATATAAAAATCTTCCAGTTTCCGCATTTCGGTCTTTTCCATTTCGCTTTCATCACTGTGCCCCAAAAGGTGTAAAATGCCATGTATCAAAACCCTTGAAAGTTCATTGAAAACGGGCTTTCTATACAATCTTGCATTTTCCCGCACTCTTTCGATGCTGATATAAATGTCGCCGCTGATAACACTTTCGTCTTCCATTAATGGAAACGTAAGTATATCTGTTAATGTATTGTGATTCAAGTATTTTCTGTTGAACTTAAGCAAATATTTATCACTACAGAAAATGAAATTAATATCTCCGGGAATAATACCTTCCGTCTTTGCAGTCGCAGTTATCCAGGCTCTTAAGGCCACTTTATGCCTTACAGAATAACTTATATCTTCATTAAAGAAATTAATAGAACTACTCACTTTTCTTTGGTATGACGACCTCCTGCTTAATCCAGTATTCTTTAAGCTGATTTATCCGGTAGAGTGATTTTTCATAATTCATGCTGCTTACATAAAATACAAGCATGATGTTCTTTCCGCTTACCGATATGGTGATTTCCTCAGCAAGCGCCCTAACTATATAGATCTCTTTGGAGAGTTTGTGTTTCCGTATCTCCCTGTCAAGAATATCCTCCACAACTTCACCATCAACAGACTCCTCAACAAGCTTAATCTTGAAAATCAATCCCTTGCTATTGCGATCAAAAGAAACTGAAATTTTGGCTTCAGGCCTGTCATCGTTCACCGTTATCAAAATATTTGCTGCTTCTGTGGTAGCCAGCAAAATATTCCCAAAATATTCATTATTAATGTTGTAATAATCGCATATCTCTTCGATAAATCTTTCAAGGCGGTTAATATCCTTTGATCCGCTAATGCTTATCTCTCTGTAATCGTTCTTCATATCAGTGGGTGATTTTAAGTAAATAACTGTTTACCCTGTTCCGGTAAAATGTACTTAATGGTATATCGGAAAGCTGCAGGATTTCCTGCGATCCATCATTTATCTTTTTATACTGATAATTTTCCTTTTGGTTACTTACTTTGGTGCTTTTTGCCTCTGTTGCCTCCCTCTTCTCTTCCTGCTCTCTGATCTGCTCTGCTTTCTCAGATTCCAAAAGCCTTGTTACTATTCTTTGCTGCCTGTTCATCGTCTCAGCTGAAATTCTCTTATTGATAATATCCTTCTCTGTTTCCTCCATCTCACCGATCGTCTTATTTAAAGCTCCTCCGTCTTTCTTTCCCTCTTCAAGCAAACTCTCCTGGTATTTTTGCAATTCACCTCTCAAAGCCTCCTGCTGGGCAGCCATTCTTGCCAGTTCCTGGTTCATAGCCGATTGCTCTCCCTTGGATCCCTTGCCCTCTTTCCCCTGCTTTTGCATGCCCTTCTTCATCTTGTCAAGCTGTTCGCCCAACTTCTGCTGCAACTCACGTATATTCTTTGCCGACGCCTTCCCTCCCTTTCCCGATGGCTTGCTGCAGCTCTTTTGTCCGCCTTTAGTTTTCATGTTGCTTTGCATCTGCTGGTCCATCTTTTCTTTTGCTTCACTCAGCAAATTTGCAAGATTATTAATTGATGTCATAGTATATTGCTGACGGATAATTGCATTGGCAATATTTCGCTGATCAAGGCTTTCAAGCGAAAGCTGTATGTTCGAATTGATCGTTGCTATCTCTTTAGAAATAACGGGCTGAATGAAAACCTGCCGTTTTGCAATACTCCTTAATGAATCCTCAACCCCCTTGAGCTTTTCCATGATCTCTTTTTGCCGTATAATAATTTCCTGAAATCGTGGGTCAGTCCGGCTCACCAAGCGCGTATCTACTATCAGTGCCTCCTGGTCGAACGAGAGCCTTAACAGATTTTCCAGGATCATTCTTAGATTTGTTACATCCTCCTCCATCTGTTCTTCCTCGGTTTCCTGCTGCATCTCTTCCAGGTCATTAGCCAGTTCTTTCATCTTTTCAGCCGCTTCTTTCTGCGATTTAGCAGCCGGTTTCTTCTTTTTACCTTCAAGGTTCTTAAGACTTTCCTTCATCTTCTTGCCTATAGAGTCCTGGAGCGACTTTGTCTCAGCAATGTTAACAGGCGTTTCCAGCTTTTTTCCCTCCTCTGAAAGCTTGTCAAGATTGCCTTTTATCGAATCGAATTTCCTGTTTAGCTCCTCTTGCGCCTTCGAAACTTCTTCGATACTCCGTTTGGTACTGTCGACACCCGAAGCCAACTTCTCCTGCTCAGCCGCCGTCTTTCTCAGTTCGCTTACCGATTCCTCCAGCTTTCTTTCAAATTCTATCTGCTTGTATAGCTCTATATTCTGATCCAACTGCTGTTCCAGCTCCTTGCCCGACATTTTCATTTTCTCCATCAGGTCCTGCAACTTGTTCTTGTCTACCTTGTTGAGCATCTCCTTCATCTCCTCCATCATCTTCTTCATGTCCTCTGTGAACATCTTCTCCATGAGTTCGTTGAGCTGATTTTGCTTCTCCTTGATTCTTTCGCTCGTTTCCAGGTACTTCTCTTCATTCCTCAGGTTTTCCTGATTCTTCTTCTTAACCTGTTCAACATTTTCAATTATTCTCTCGTTTATCTTCAGAAGTTCCTCCAGTTGCTTTTTCTCTTTCCACGACATAGTGCTCTGATCCACCATCTTCCTGTTCATCTCATCAATGGTCTTCTTCATAGCCTTAGATTCGCTGAGGCTGCTTTCCATCTTTTTCCTGACATCTTCAGCGGCCAGGTCGGTTTGCTCGATAATCTCCTCAAGCGTAAGCGTTTTTATTACCCTTACCTCGCTTCGTGCCGATTTTGCTCCGTGAAGACCATCGTTATCGAATATCTCGAAATAGTACTTTACTATTTGTCCGGGCTGCTTGAGAAGGCTGGCCAAATCGACTGAATAATAAAACGATTGATTAATTATCGTGTTGTCAATTACAATCAAATCCGTGCGATTGCGCTTGAGGGTTGTATCAGCATTATCTGTAATTTCATAATTAAAAGCCAGCCTCGTGAAACCATAATCGTCCTTAATTGTTCCGTTAAAAAAAATGTTCTGAGCCAGGTTTGAATCAATCATCTCGCTGACAAATATGGAGGGAAAACCATCCTTCACAACCGAAAGCTTGTATTGAATCGAATCCGATTTGTAAGTATATTCATTAACGGGAGAAACAGAATAGGAGGTACCCTCAGAAAACCTGGAACTGTATTCAAACCTGTTACCTTCTAGTCTTGTAAGAGCAATCTGTTTCCCGGACAAGGAAAAATTAACGGTATTTACATCCTTTGTGAACAAACGCCACGTGAGCGTAGTTCCTTCGGGTATTATCAGGTCGCCGGTGTTCTCGACTGTTTCTGCAGCTTTTCTGAGATACCCCGGGTAATCGATCCGGATATCGAAATTCAGAATTATTGGTCTCGGGAAAACCCTGATCAGGTACTCCTCTGAATTAAAAACTCCGGTATTGATCCTGAAAGCCACATCCGTCTGAAGCAGATTAAACCTGTATGAAAAGCTGTTTGTGCTCTCCTTCTTCATCTTGAATGAAGATCCGGAAACCAGAATGTATGCCTCTGCCGGGATTTCCTCACCGGTAAATTTCACTTTTACCTCGAAATCTTCCTGCTGAAGGGCCTTCAGGTTTTTATTCAGCAACTCGAACCGAAAAGGTAATGGTCTTTCGAACTTTTCCCTGAAACCAATGATTCTCTCTGTCGGCTCGGAAACAATCCGCGGGGCAAAAACAAGCAGTAAAAGTATAACTATCAGGGGGGGTGCCGAATACCTCAGATACCTGATATTGCTTCTGAATTTGATCGCAGTGGTGAAGGTGAAAACCTTAAGCGAATTGATCCTCTGATCCACCGCCGCAACTAAAAGCTCGCTGCTCTCACCTTCAGCCTGCTTTGTCCTGATCAATTGCAGAGTGTTCAAAAGTTTGTCCTGAATATCTGAAAAGTGCTGACCGATGATTTCCGCCGCCCTGTCGTAAGATATGGTCCTTCCTATGCGCATGAGCTGCATAACCGGGATCACGATCAGGCGGACCAGAAGAAAAAGGGACAGCAACAGGTACCCGAAAAACAACACTGTTCTCACTTGTGGACCAAACCGGAAGAAATATTCTGACAGAATTAAAACAAGGAAGAAGCCCGCAGTAATGGCTAAAAGGAACAACAAACCCCTGATCAGCCGGTTCGTATAGAATTTCCGGATGAAAATATCTAATTTTTGCAGAAGAAGTTTGTCGTTTGACATTTACCAGCTTATGTAAAACAGTAACGAAACAGGGCGCCCGATATTTTCCCTCTACAAATTTACGAAATTAGGAACCTTATTCCGGCCACTTCGCACTATTTGGGTAATTTTGCACCTTATACAACAATCCCATATGAAAGCCATTTCCAACATCCGCGTCCGTTTTGCCCCAAGCCCCACAGGCCCCTTACACCTTGGTGGCGTGAGGACCGCTTTATACAACTACCTTTTTGCCCGAAAACACGGGGGAACAATGATTCTCCGGATTGAAGACACCGACCGGCAACGGTTCGTTCCGGGCGCCGAACAATATATTATCAACTCATTGAACTGGTGCGGAATACGGTTCGACGAAGATGTTGTGCAGGGAGGGCCATACGCTCCCTACCGGCAGTCGGAACGATCGGCCATTTACCGGGAAATGATTGAAGTTTTACTTCGAAACGGCCATGCCTATTATGCTTTCGACACACCCGAAGAACTTGAATCGGCGCGTCAGAAGATACATGCAGCGGGTTCCGACCAGTTCCAGTACAATTACACGGTGCGCCTCGGGATGAAAAACAGTCTCAGCCTGCAGGAAGAAGAGGTAAAGGCCCGAATGGAAAGGGGAGAGGCCTACGTGGTGCGTGTACGTATTCCTGAAGATGAAGTAGTTGTTTTCCACGACCTGATCAGGGGAGAAGTCAAGGTACATACCGGAAACCTCGACGACAAGGTACTCTTTAAATCGGATGGACTTCCAACTTACCATCTGGCCAATGTGGTTGATGATTACCTTATGAAGATTTCTCATGTGATCAGGGGAGAAGAGTGGCTTCCCTCTGCGCCTCTTCACCTTCTTTTGTACCGTTTTTTCGGATGGGAGTCAGTTATGCCGCAATTCGCTCACCTTCCCCTCATTCTCAAACCCGACGGAAATGGAAAACTCAGCAAGCGCGATGGCGACCGCCTGGGATTTCCGGTGTTTCCGCTTGCATGGAAAGATCCTGAAACAGGTGATGTTTTTCATGGATACCGGGAGGATGGTTACCTTCCCGATGCATTTGTTAACATGCTTGCACTCCTCGGATGGAACCCCGGAACCGACCGGGAAATATTCAGTATGGAAGAACTGACGGATCTATTTTCCATTGAGCGGGTCGGAAAATCGGGAAGTAAATTCGATCCCGATAAAGCAAAGTGGTTCAACCACCAGTATCTTTCACACAGGCCCGATGCAGAGCTTGTGGGCTTTCTTAAGGCTGAACTTGATAAAAACCATCTCTCTGCCTCTACTGAATACATTGCACAGGTAATTCACCTGATTAAAGACAGGGCCATGCTGCTTGGCGACCTCTGGCTTAATTCCTGGTTCTTTTTCATGGCTCCGCAGAACTATGACCCGCAGGTAAAACAGAAAATCTGGCAGGAGGGAACTGCTTCACTCGTCCGGGATTTTTCAAATGAAATTGCTGCCAATGTGCAGTTCAATAAAGAGACTCTTCATGAAGCAGTAGCGGATTTTACCACCCGGAAGCAGGTGAAAATGGGAATGCTTATGAATCCTCTGCGTTTACTGTTGGTGGGATCGAACCAGGGACCGGGCATGATGGATCTGGCAGCACTGCTCGGAAAGGAAGAATTTCTTCAGAGAATAAAACTCGGACTGGAAATTATCGGCTGAGTTTCAAGCGGCAAAAATCCGCTCCAGCACGGTCCTGATCTCTTCGCGGTCGATTGGCTTGCGGATATACTCGGTGAAGCCATCTTTGAGAAATCTTTCCCGGTCGCCTAACGATGCGTACCCGGTAACGGCAATAATCGGAATCCGGTTATTTTCAGGTTGCTTCCTGATCTCCTGCATCGCCTGTATACCATCCATTCCCGGGCCAAGATTGATGTCCATAAGGATTGCATCGAACTTCTGCTCACTCGTAAGCTGAATGGCCGATCTTGCATTCTGTGTGGAAAAAATATTGCAGTAGCGGCGGATATAGATCATCAGAAGCTGAATATTCACCAGGTTATCTTCAACGATAAGCACATTGGGCAATTTCTTTCCGGCCGATTTTACCCGTTTTCTGGGTTGGGGAGTCCGCATATCCGAATTATCCGGTATCATAATCTCCTCCCCGGCAACCTCTGACCGGCTCTTTGAATAGTCATCGGTCTCAAGAAGGCGGGCAGGGGCGGTAATTGATAAATCAATGAGTCCATCAAGTACTTCCGTTAACCTTCGTGCTGAAATCAGAATGTTCTCCGCCTTCTTTTTTGCCTCCGGTTCGGTAAGTTCTTCGTATAAAAGTTCAGCAAAACCAAGTATTCCACACATTGGCGTACGCAAATCGTGATCAATTCTCGATAACAGGAGAGATGCCGCAGGATCATTCTTCCCCTTATTTTCCATTAACCCGGTTATCACGGTGAGAATGGAGTTGAACATAGCGTTCAGGTCGCTTTTTCCATGAACAAGCTCAAGAATCCGAAATACTGACTGCCTAACTTCGGCATTTTGATTTTCTTCCATAACAATTGTTCTGTCGGGGTTCAAAGATAAAAAAATGGATGACAGAAAGCAATAAAAAACCCCTGTTGCTTAAGCTTCAGGGGTTTTTGTTGTCCGACTAGGGGTCGAACCTAGACTCTAATGATCCAGAATCATTTGTGTTGCCAGTTACACCATCGGACAATCTGAGTGCAAAATTAATACTTTTTTTCCAAAAATGTGAAGTTTCTTTAACTTTTTTCGATTTTCGACCAGGAGTCCTTAAGCGGGACAACCCTGTTAAACACCAGATGCAGCGGGCCCGAATCGTTATCTACAGAAAAATACCCTGTCCTTTCGAACTGAAATTTATCTAACGGAAGCGCACCTTTCACTGCCGGCTCTATCTTCGCTGTAATGCACCTGAGTGAATCGGGATTAAGATATTCTTTATAGGTTTTACCCTCTTCCGGTTCATCGGGGTTCTCCTTGGTAAACAGTCTGTCGTACAGCCTGATCTCTGCATCCACGGCATGTTTTGCCGAGACCCAGTGCAGGGTTCCTTTTACTTTCCGGTTGCTGTCGGGCATTCCGCTTTTGGTTTGGGAATCATACGTGCAATGAATCTCTGTGATTCTGCCGGTTTCCGGGTCCTTCACGATACTTTCGCACCGGATGATATAGGCAGCCTTCAAACGTACTTCGCGGCCCGGAGCGAGCCGGAAAAACTTATTTGGGGGATCTTCCATGAAATCCTCCCGTTCAATATAAAGTTCCCGTGAAAATGGCATCCTTCGGATCCCTGCCGAAGGATCCTCCGGATTGTTCACCGCCTCCATCTCTTCGCTATGCTCTTCAGGGTAATTGTCAAGTATTACTTTAACCGGATTCAGCACTCCCATAAGGCGGTTGGCGCGTTTGTTCAAATCTTCGCGAATACAGAATTCAAGCAGGCTTACATCGATAACATTGTCACGCTTGGCCACACCTATGATGTCGGCAAAGTTTCGGATCGACTCTGGAGTGAAGCCACGGCGGCGCAATCCGCAGATGGTTGGCATCCTGGGATCATCCCAGCCTTTTACAAACCCTTCCTTTACCAGGTCGAGCAGCTTGCGCTTGCTCATAACCGTATAACTCAGGTTAAGTCGTGCGAATTCAATTTGCCGGGGCACATACAATCCTATCTCCCGGATGAACCAGTCGTAAAGCGGCCGGTGAACTTCAAACTCAAGCGTACAGATCGAATGGGTTATCCTCTCAATAGAATCTGACTGTCCATGGGCAAAATCGTACATCGGGTATATACACCAGGCATCCCCGGTGCGGTGATGAGAGGTATGCAGGATGCGGTAAAGTATCGGATCGCGCATGTGCATGTTGGGCGACGACATGTCGATTTTTGCCCGCAGCACCCGCTCTCCATCTGCAAATTCTCCTGCACGCATCCTTTCAAACAGGTCGAGATTTTCCTCCACGCTCCGGCTGCGGAACGGGCTTTCGGAACCGGGCCGGGTAGGAGTGCCCCTGGTTTCGCTGATCTGTTCGGCCGGCATATCGCAAACGTAGGCTTTCTCTTTTTTTATCAGGATTTCAGCAAACCCATAAAGCTGTTCGAAATAGTCGGAGGCGTAATAAAGCCTCTCTTCCCAGTCGAACCCTAGCCATTTCACATCTTCCATGATGGAATCGACGTATTCAACGTCCTCCTTCACCGGGTTTGTATCATCGAACCTGAGGTTTGTCTTGCCGTTGTATTTTTTTCCCAGACCGAAATTCAGACAAATTGACTTGGCATGTCCGATATGCAGGTATCCGTTGGGCTCCGGCGGAAACCGGGTATGAACCCTGCTGTCGTTTACACCATTCCGGATATCCTCTTCGATAATCTCCTCAATGAAGTTGAGTGACCTCTTTTCTTCGCCCGGTAATCTTGCTGTATCCATAAAATTTTGATATAAAGCGCTATAAAAGGGTGCAAAAGTACTGAAATTTCGCTGAAAGCCGGGCGGAATTCAATGGAATTTGATAATTTCGGCCTTTTAAATCAGTCTTATATGGGTACGATTTCACTGGAAGGCATGGAGTTTTTCTCCTATCACGGTTGCTTTAAAGAAGAGCAGCTCATTGGTACAAAATTTATTGTTGATCTCAGGGTAGATGCGGATACGGGTGCTGCCGAAATTTCCGACCGGTTGCACGAAACCATTGATTATGTGGGACTTTACAGAATTGTACAAAAGGAGATGGACCAAAAGGCCTACCTGCTTGAACATGTTGCCTGGCGTATTATGGAATCACTGAAAACATCTTTTCCGCAACTGGTTGCCATTGATCTCAAGCTCAATAAAATCAACCCGCCGGTTGGCGGAAAGATGCACCAGGTTTGTTTTGCAACCGCCTGGAGTAAATGATTTGGTGAAAATTTTATTTTTTTTTGTACTTTTGCAGCCGATTCAACAGGGTTTCGTGGCCGAGTGGCTAGGCAGCGGTCTGCAAAACCGTCCACAGCGGTTCGACTCCGCTCGAAACCTCAGAAAAACCCGGAACCATTTGGTCCGGGTTTTTTATTTCTCCCGGGAAAAGAAAAGATACTCACTGATCAGGATAAGCAGGATGGTAAAGGTGCTGCTGAGAATTACCCTGGCAAGGGTTGAAAGGAATTCACTGAAGCGGAAAATTTCGAGATAAAAGAGCGAAAAATGCTGGATAAGTACCAGCGTAATTGTATAGTAGAGAAACCAGCTCATTCCCTGGTTCCTGAGCGAAGGGGTGTCGCCGATAAGTGATTCGGGGCCGGAAGAGATCCGGGTGATGACAAACGGCCTGGCAAATGCCATAATCAGGCAGGCTGCAGCATTAAGCCCGATGGTATTGGTGAACAGATCGATTCCCAGCCCGATGGCGAAAGAGGCCAGCAGAAGCATCCATTTCGGCGTTGCAAAGGGAAGAAGCAGGATGAAATATACGTACAGGAAGGGGTTAATATAACCCCACATATTTATGTGATTGAGAATTAACACCTGCAGTGCGATCAGGAAAAAGAACCTGACAATATTCAAAAATACTGTTCTCGGGGTCACGTTACTGCGTTCTAAATGATGATTTCAATGCTTCTTTCTCCTTTCGCATCAGGTCAACAATTACCTCTACATAACCGAGGCTGTTGAAATCGGTGGAAAATTGAATCTCTCCATTATTGAAGTTCTCGTCCTGGCTTATTGTATAATCGCTGATTGTGCCTATCAGAAATCCTTCCGGGAAAATATCCGAATTCCCGCTTGTGATTATTGTATCTCCCTTCACCATTACGATGTGCTTCGGGATCTCCCTGACCTGACCATAACGGTAACTTCCTCCGGTCCACTCAACATTCACAAGCTGGTTATTCTTTTTGAACTTGCCCGAAATCCGTGAATCCTTGTTGAGCATCGACATGATCCAGCTGAAATGGGGGGAAACGCTTACAACCTGGCCTACAATCCGGTTGCCGATAATTACCCCCATGTGATTTTCAATGCCGTGCAACCTGCCCTTATTGATCATCAGGAAGTTGTTCCGCTTGTTGGTTGAATTGCTTATAACCTTGGCGCTGATGTATTTATACTCCATCGCCAGCAGTGAGTCCTTTTTGAAGAAGGTGGCTGTATCGCTTTTATAATAGGCCTCGGGAAGTCGTGAATGGAGTTTGGCCATCTCTTCAACCAGCACTTTATTGGTCGACCGGAGAGAGAAATATTCGGAGATGTTACTGAACAAATCGTTCACTTCTCCTGAAATTCCATTGGAAACGGAATAGATGGCCGATCCCTGGAACCGGTTGTAATTGAAAAACAGAATCAGTGAAAGAACCTCAAGAAGCAGGAACAGGAAATAAAAATATTGCTTCCGGATGAACAGGAAAAGATTCCGCATGGTTCATATTACTTGATAAGGAAGGTAAACTTATCAAAGTTCTTCAGTGCTATTCCGGTACCCCGGGCAACTGCGCGAAGGGGATCTTCGGCCACATGCACCTTGAGTTTCGTCTTCATGTGAAGCCGTTTGTCAAGACCGCGCAGTAAAGCGCCGCCACCGGTAAGGTAAATGCCCGTTTCAAAAATATCCGATGCCAGTTCCGGTGGTGTCATTTCCAGTGCATTCAGCACAGCCGCTTCTATCTTGGCGACCGATTTATCCAGCGCATGGGCGATCTCTGAATAATTAACAATAACCTCCTTGGGAATTCCTGTCAGCAGGTCGCGGCCATGAACGGCATAGTCAGGCGGGGGATTGTCGATATCGGCCAGGGCAGCGCCAACTTCAATCTTTATGCGCTCTGCCGTGCGTTCACCGATATTGATGTTGTGCTGCTTGCGCATGTACTCTTCTATGTCGGAATTGAACTCGTCACCAGCAATACGGATCGATTTATTGTTCACGATTCCACCCAGGGCAATAACGGCGATTTCGCTGGTTCCGCCGCCGATGTCGATCACCATGTTGCCTACCGGTTCAAGAACATCGATACCAATCCCTATGGCAGCTGCCATAGGTTCATGGATAAGCCTGACTTCCTTGGCTCCGGCCTGTTCGGCAGAGTCCTTAACCGCGCGTTCTTCCACTTCGGTGATCCCCGACGGAATACAGATCACCATTTTCATGGCAGGGGGAAACCACGATTTCCGGATTTCGATCATCTTGATAAGCTCCCTGATCATGTGCTCGGCAGCCTGAAAATCGGCAATAACACCTCCCCGCAGAGGCCGCACGGTCTTGATGTTTTCATGTGTCTTCCCATGCATCATCTGGGCCTTTTTCCCAACGGCTATAATCTTTCCTGAACTCCGTTCTATGGCGACAATGGAGGGCTCGTCAATCACCACCTTATCATTGTAGATAATGATCGTGTTGGCCGTTCCCAGGTCCATTGCTATCTCTTTGGTAAACCATCCCATACAAAAAATGTTTTAATGTTTAAAATGCCGGATGCCGGTAAATACCATCGACATCCCATGCTCATTGCAATACTTTACCGAATCGGCATCGCGTATCGAACCTCCCGGCTGAATAACAGACACCACACCGGCATTATGAGCTATCTCCACCGAGTCGGAAAAAGGAAAAAAAGCATCCGATGCCATTACCGCGCCACGTGTATCAAATCCGAACACCCCTGCCTTAAGGATGGCCTGCTTCATTGCATCCACACGCGAAGTCTGCCCCATCCCGCAACCAATCAGCTGCCGGTTTTTTGACAGGACAATCGTGTTGGATTTCAGGTGCTTGACGATTTTATTTGCAAACAGGAGCTCGGAAATCTCGGTCGCTGAAGGCTTTCTGTCGGTCACATACTGAAAATCACTCTCCTGCTCTGTCTTCAGATCTTTTTCCTGCTCCAGCACCCCGTTGAGGATGGATTTAAACTGACGCCCGGGAAAGGTAAACGAATTTTTTTGCAAAATTATTCTATTTTTCTTTGACTTTAATAGTTCAAGAGCATCATTTTCATACTTTTCGGCAATTAAAATCTCAAAGAAAAGCTTGTTGAGCTCTTCGGCCAGTTCTGTGTTTATCTCACCGTTGGCAATAATAATCCCGCCAAAAGCCGAAACCGGGTCGCAGGCCAGTGCGTCAAGGTAGGCCTCCTTCAGGGTGTTCCGGATGGCAACGCCGCAGGGGTTGGTGTGCTTAATAATGGCGACGGCGGGCTCCGAAAATTCACCTATCAGGTTTATCGCAGCATCCACATCCACAAGGTTGTTATAAGAAAGATCCTTGCCATGCAGCTTGGAGAATACGCTTTCCAGATCACCGAAAAAAGTTCCCTCCTGGTGTGGGTTTTCACCATAACGCATTGGATACGATTTTTTTATCCCCTGTTTGAATCCCGGAATTTTCTCGCGGCGGTTAAAATAACCGAATATCTGGCTGTCATAGTGAGAGGAAATATTAAAAGCCTGTGCTGCAAAATACCTGCGTTCGTCGAGAGAGATAAAACCACCATTTGCTTCTAGTATTTCGAAAAGCCTGTCGTAGTGTTCGGCGGCAGGGATAACAAGGACATGACGGAAGTTTTTGGCTCCCGCCCTGATCAGGGAGATGCCTCCGATATCGATTTTTTCAATGATGGCCTCTTCGTCGTTTGTCGTCTGTACGGTTTTCTCGAAAGGATAGAGATCAACCACTACGAGATCAACCGATGGAATTTCATACCGTTCAACATCATCGACATCGCTCAGCTGGTCGCGGCGCCATAAGATCCCTCCGAAGACCTTTGGATGCAGGGTTTTAACCCGCCCGCCGAGTATGGAAGGGTAGGAGGTGATCGATTCGATAGAGGTGGCTGCAATTCCCTTGCTTTTCAGAAACTCATAGGTTCCTCCGGTAGAAATTATCTGAACATTCAGGGCTGTGAGTTTAAGGGCCAGCTCTTCAATGCGCTCCTTATCATAAACCGAGATAAGGGCCGATTTAATTTTTATCTGATCATTCATGTGCGGTTCGGGTTGTAACGTATTGCTTATAACTACGTCTAAGAAACGGTTTTGTATCTGTTGCAATGTTACCAAAATTAACCGGTTCGTGCAACCAAAAACCAGCCCATAACGGATTAAATATTACCTTTACTGTTCCTTCGGGAGAAACCAATTTGGTTATGATTTTAATCTTACGACTGATTCGGGAGAGTTACCTGTTTGCTTTTCAAGCAATTATTGTTAATAAAGTACGTACAATCCTCTCTTTGCTCGGCATCACCATTGGAATTTTTTGTGTGATCTCCGTATTCACCATTTTCGACTCCATGGAAGGTGCTATCAGAAAGAGTATTGCCTCCCTGGGAAGCAATGTCCTTTACGTTCAGAAATGGCCCTGGGCTATGGGTGGCGACTATCCGTGGTGGAAATACTGGCAGCGCCCTGAAGCAACCCTGCAGGATATGCGGGAGATCGAGAAACGGAGCGGTTTGTCGGAAGCGGTTGCCTACATGGTCCAGGTGAATAAAACTGTGAAATATCGCAACAATTATGTTGAAAACGTCGGGGTTATGGGGGTTTCCCAGGACTTTGACAAAGTATGGAAGTTTGAACTTTCAGATGGCCGCTATTTTTCGGGGTCCGAATCACTCGGGGGAAGGAACATTGCGCTGATCGGAAACGACATCGCAACGAACCTGTTTCCGGAAGGCGATCCCATCGGGAAAAAGATAAAGATATTCGGCCGCAATATTGAGGTGATTGGGGTCATTAAAAAAGAGGGGGAGGATTTTTTCGGAAATTCCAATGATAACGTCGTTTATCTGCCCGTTAACTATTTCAAGACCCTGGTCGATATAAGAGACATGGATGCCACCATCGTTGTGAAGGCCAACCCCCTGGTATCCAATGACGAACTGCGTGATGAACTTACTGGTATAATGCGCTCTATCAGGAAATTGAAACCATCAGCCGAGGATAACTTTGCAATTAACGAAACCGACATCATTTCGAAGGGTTTTGACAGCCTTTTCGCAGTGATCGCTTCGGTAGGCTGGATTATCGGGGGATTCTCCCTGCTTGTGGGAGGATTCGGGATCGCCAATATCATGTTCGTTTCGGTAAAGGAAAGAACAAACATCATCGGCATTCAAAAGGCCCTCGGTGCAAAAAACTATTTTATCCTGCTGCAGTTCCTGTTTGAAGCTGTGTTTCTTTCGCTGATCGGGGGAATTGTGGGATTATTAATCATCCTCGCCCTTACCGTCATTGTGTCGAATACCACCTCCTTTACCTTAATTCTGACCCAGGGAAATATCCTGCTCGGCATCGGAGTTTCTGCTCTTATAGGGTTAATTTCCGGGATTATTCCGGCATACAGCGCCTCCCGGCTTGATCCGGTAGAGGCAATGCGCACAGGGACGTAACTCAGAACGGCCAGAACTGGTTGTCGTTCCAGATCCTCTCTTTCAGATCGTTGTCCATGTCGCTCAGGACCTTGAGATGTCCTTTTTCCCAGTCGGCCAGCCACTGATACAGTGCCTTTTCGTTGGGGTCTGTAGTAGCCAAAGCCTGGTTTGAATAGACCTCTATGGCCCTTTTTTCAAAATCAATTGCAGCTGAAATAGCGGCCGCCTCAAAACCTGCAGCTGAGATCTTACTCTTCATCTCCTCCGAAAGTATCAGGTTTGCATAACCTTCAAGCGCACTGTCGGGCAAATCAACCTTCACGAAACCGTTGCCTTTCTCATAACTGAGGTATTGCTCTGCAAGAAATTTAACATGTTTTGTCTCTTCATCGGCCATTGTCATAAAGATATGCTTAATCTCTTCGTCTGGCGATTTTTCGGCAACAGCCGTATAAAAGGCATGGCCTCTCTTTTCCATCAGGATGGCCATTTTAAGGATTTCGAGGGCTTTGGGGTTTTCCATAACAATTGTTTTTGAATGGTCAAACATACAAAATTTTATGACATGGGCCGTGGCCGGCATGTATATCAGCGGTTGATGTGCGCCTTGATGCGGGAGGAGAGCAGGTCAATTGCAACCCTGTTCTGTCCTCCCTGCGGCACAATGATGTCAGCATAACGCTTGGTGGGCTCGATAAACTGCAGGTGCATTGTTTTAACGTAACGCTCATAGTGCTGAAGCACCTGCTGGAATGAGCGCCCTCGCTCTTCGATATCGCGGCGGATAATCCGCATCAGCCGGTCGTCTCCGTCAGCATCGACAAAAACTTTTATATCCATTTTTTTTCGCAGCCGGGGATTCGTAAGGATCAGGATTCCTTCCACAATGATAACCGGGGACGGCGTGACCGGAATTGATTCTTTCGACCGGGCACACGTTACATAAGAGTATATTGGCATTTCAATCGGATTGCCAGTCTTCAGTGTTTCAAGCTGCCTGATCAGCAGCCCCCATTCGATGGAGGAGGGATGATCGAAATTGATCTTTGCCCTCTCGTCGGCCGATTTGTGCCCGTTGTCCTTGTAATAGGCGTCCTGAGGGATCACGGTAACGCTCTCCCTGGGCAGATGTTTAATTACCTGGTTCACAACGGTTGATTTTCCCGATCCGGACCCGCCGGCAATACCAATTATCAGCATAATCTTACACTATAAAATAGGTTGGGGTCTTTATTTGCTGCAAAACTCTATAAGTACGCCATGGGTTGATTTCGGGTGGAGGAAGCCGATGTTCATCCCCTCGGCGCCTTTGCGAGACACCTTATCGATCAGCGTCAGCCCGGAAGCCTCCGCCTCCTGAAGCGCCGTTGTCGCATTATCTACTGCAAAAGCAATGTGATGTATTCCTTCCCCCTTCTTCTCAAGAAATTTCCCAATCGGACCCTCCGGATCGGTGGATTCAAGCAATTCGATCTTGGTTTGGCCCACCTGAAAGAAAGCTGTTTTAACGCGCTGTTCCTGAACTTCTTCCACCGCATAGCATGCGACGCCCAGAAGATTTTCATAATAAGGAATACTGTCGGTAAGGCTTTTTACTGCAATGCCAAGATGTTCAATATGTGTTGGTTTCATGCATTTATGGTTAGTTGTTTGCCATCATAAAGTTAATTTGTTTCAGGGAACTCCAAAATCCATAGAAAGTGGCCTATTTCATCAGCTCTGTAAGGCGGTCGCGGATGCCTATCATATAAGCGTCGGGCTTGCTTCGTGCCGTATTTATGGCGAATTCTGAAAAATCTGTTTTTGATTCATCTCCACCGGCATCGGTTTTTACAATGTAGAGCATCATGGCTGAGGCATCGCATTTTTCAACAAGACTTTTGTTGGCAGCTTCGTCTACATTGACAGATGTGAATTTTATGGTCCCATCCCCGACCTTCCCGGGAAAATACTGAGACAGGGCCTTCTGGGTATTTTCTTCAATGGCCATGCAGTTTCCGCAACGGTTAGTGCCATGGAAGTAGTAGATCGAAATGGTGGTCTTTCCGCTGCCAGATCCGTTTTTTTCAGGAGTATTACACATTACCAGGCCCAGCAGAATAATTGAAAACAGGATCAGCTTTTTCATGATTTGAGGTTTTATTACAGAATAAGTTTAGTTGTACAAATGTACGCCCAATGATTTCCGGTTTCATCTTTTTTGTACTTTTCGAAAAAATATATCATGAACAATCTTGAGATTGAACGAAAATTCCTTGTTGATGAAAAACTGTGGAACGCTCTTGAAAAGAAACAGGGTGATCTTTATTTGCAGGGATACCTCAGTATCGACGAAGATAAGGCGATAAGGGTTAGGCTGGCAAAGGGAAGGGGCTATCTTACGATCAAAGGAAGGTCTGACACATGTGCACACCCTGAATATGAATATGAAATACCTTTTTCCGACGCACAGGAGTTGATCATTTCCTACTGTGCGAATTCAGTTGAAAAGGTTCGCTACAGAATACCTGTGGGCAAACAGTTTGGGAAGGGGATGTATTCAAGGGGGAAAATGAAGGGCTTATTGTTGCCGGAATTGAACTGAATGACCCGGAAGAGCCATTTGAACGTCCCTCCTG
>CAYHCQ010000054.1:0-21206 GCA_964355115.1 uncultured Prolixibacteraceae bacterium
CGGAAGGTGCACGCAAATGGTTTCCCTGCTGGGATAAACCATCCGACAAAGCCAAGGTTGACCTCACTGTAAAAGTCCCTTCCAACGTCAGACTGGGTGCCAACGGGAAATTGGCCGATTCGGTTATAAATGCCGACACCCTTACATATCATTGGGTAAGCAACGAGAATGTAGCAACTTACCTTGTTGTTATGTCGGCCAAGGTTAATTATAAAATTAATATTGTATACTGGCCCAGAATAAGCAATCCGAATGACAGTATCCCAATCCGTTTCTACTTCAACAACGGAGAGAACCCGGAATTTATCCAGAGCATCATCGGCGACATGACCACCTATTTTTCCGAGACATTCTGTGAGCACCCGTTTGAAAAGAATGGTTTTGCAACCCTGAATAACCTTTTTGCATGGGGAGGGATGGAAAACCAGACCCTGACAAGCCTCTGCCCTGATTGCTGGTACGAGAATCTTGTGTCACACGAGTATGCGCACCAGTGGTTCGGCGATATGATTACCTGTGCAACCTGGGCAGACATCTGGCTGAATGAGGGCTTTGCTACTTATTCCGAAGCCCTTTGGTACGAGAACACCGGCGGGTACAGCGCATATAAGAACGATATCCTGAGTGATGCAGCAAATTACCTGGGAGGCAACCCGGGCTGGCCGATATCAGATCCTGCCTGGGCAATTGTAACACCCGATAACAGCGTACTTTTCAATTATTCAATCACTTACTGCAAGGGAGCCTGCGTTTTACATGAATTGCGCTACGTACTTGGGGATTCCCTCTTTTTTGAAACACTAAGCACATACTCAGCCGACACCAACCTGAAGTACAAATCAGCTACCATAGCCGATTTCAGCGCTACAGTAAACCAAGTAACCGGGAGTAATTACGATTGGTTTTTCGATCAGTGGATATTTGAACCCAACCATCCCATTTACCAGAATACCTATAATTTCCAGGATCTGGGAAACAGCCAGTGGAAAGTGAATTACTTCATGACCCAGGTTCAAAGCGACCCTGCATTTTTCAAGATGCCTATCCAGGTGAAAATCACATTCCTGGATAATTCAGACACCCTGATCACTGTCATGAATGATGCTAATTATCAGCAATTTAACTGGACTTTCAGCAAACGGCCTGTCCTCTTTAAATTCGATCCGAACAATGAAATCGTAATGAAAGAAGGGAGTACCACTGTTGGTACCGGCGACGAGAACAGGCCGGGAACCGGTGCTCACCTGGCCCAGAATATTCCGAACCCGGCTGCAGGCTCAACACGCATTGTGTACGAAATTGACCATGAAATGCCGGTGCGGGTCGACCTTCTCGACATCACGGGCAAGCCTTTATCAACTCTGGCAGAAGGAATCATGCAACCCGGCAGGTACAATATTGATCTGGATTGTTCGCGGTTTTCGGCAGGGGTCTATTTTTACTGTTTAATTGCCGGTTCCAGCCAGATAACCAAGAAACTTATTATTTCGAGATAGCTCCCATGAAGCCATTCAGAGCCCTTATTGCCGGAATCCTGATTGCTTTGGCAGGGATGGGTTCCGCGGCGAAAGCCATGCCGGCCGACACTGCTCATTTCTACATGAAACACAGTTATGATGCACTGAAGTACAAGGTCGAGATGGATATGTACAGTTGCTATTCCACCCCCTTTCCGAAAACCTTCACGGCAAAACTAACAATCACATTGCGGGTCGATTCTGCACTTAACAGGATTATGCTGAATGCACGAAATGCCTCACTTGAAGTAGATTCGGTAAGACTCACCGGAGTTTCATTCACCCATGCCGGCGACACACTGAAAGTGCAGCTTAACCGCACCTATCAGCCCGGCGAAGTTTTGAATGTAAAAATCTGTTACAGGCACAAGAATGTCTCGGACAATGCACTCTATGTTTCCAATGAATTCCTTTTCACCGATTTCCCGCCGGAAGGAGCCAGAAAGGTATTTCCATGCTGGGACAGGCCTTCGGATAAAGCACTCTGGGATCTGACAGTCAAGGTGCCATTGAGTGTCAGACTTGGCTCCATCGGGATCCTGGCCGACTCAACCATCAGTGCGGATACTCTCCGATATCACTGGATCACCATGGATCAATCGGCCAGTTACCTGGTAACAATCGCATCCAAAATTAATTTTCTCATTCAAAAGAGCTACTGGCACGACCCGGCAAACCCATCCGACAGCGTACCGGTAAGAATCTATTACAAGACGGGTGAGAGTCTTACCAATATTAATAATGTAATTAACCCTGTCACGGATTTCTTTTCTGAGAAATTCGGCTCCTACCCTTTCGAGAAGATCGGGTTCGCCACTCTCAACGGTTCCTTCCCATGGGGCGGTATGGAAAATCAATCCATGGTCAACCTGATGCCGGGAGGTTACGGAGATGCAAACCTGATTGCCCACGAGCATTCTCATCAGTGGTTCGGCGACCTTATAACCTGCGGCACCTGGGCCGACATCTGGCTTAATGAAGGCTTTGCGACCTACTGTCAGAACCTCTGGGTGGAGGAGAGCAGCGGATACGCAGCCTACAAAACAAGCATGAATAACATTGCAAATTATTACCTGGCCCACAATCCGCATCTTCCTCTTTACAACCCTGCCTGGGCAATTCATACTCCATCCACAGGGTTGCTCTACAATACAGCGCTGATATACAATAAAGGCGCCTGCGTGTTGTTTCAGCTCCGTTATATTCTGGGAGATTCGGTATTTTTCCATGCAATGCATGAATATGCCACAGATACCAATTTTACTTTTAAGAATGCAGTTACTGAAGATTTTAATGCAAAGGTAAACCAGGTTACCGGAGAGAACTTTGATTGGTTTTTCGACGAATGGGTTTATGCGCCAAACCACCCGGTTTACGAAAACACCTACGAAATTATCGATATCGGTAATGGCACCTGGAAAGTAAAACTGGCGATCAATCAAACCCAGACAAATACACTGTTTTTTAAAATGCCTGTCGAACTGGGGATTAATTTCAGCAATGGTTCCGATACTGTTGTAACCGGCATGAACGATGTAAACCACCAGGTATTTGAATTCCTTTTCTCAGATCACCCGACCTCAGTCACTTTTGACCCCGAACGTAAAATACTGCTAAAACAGGCATCGACTGTCGTTGGCATTCAATCCCCACCCGGAAAATCCGAATTTTTACTGGAGCAGAACCAGCCGAATCCTTTCACCAGTAAAACAAACATTGTTTACCATATCGGTGATCCCACAGATGTAAGAATATCAATACTCGACAGTAACGGAAAAACGATCTATACACCTGTAAACAGCATGCATCAGCCGGGGAAATACATGTTCACACTGACTAATGAGACACTGGCACCCGGACTATACTTTGTAAAAATGGATGCAGGGCATTACAGTGAAACAAGGAAAATGGTGGTAATTGAATAATCAGGGATCAGAATCCTTTATGGTCGCTTATATTCCAGGTCGAGCGGGTCTTTAACCTTTTCGTTGAGCAGGGCAATTTGGCCGATCTCCTTCATCTCCCCGATATAGTGAAAGGTAAGCCCTTTGATGTAATCGGCTTTGATCTCCTCTATATCCTTCCTGTTTTCCTTCGACAGAATAACATCGCTGATACTCGCCCTTCTTGCAGCGAGCATTTTCTCCTTAATACCACCGACAGGAAGTACTTTCCCTCGAAGTGTTATCTCACCGGTCATTGCAAGACACTCACGAACTTTACGTTGGGTAAATGCTGAAGCAAGGGCAGTGAACATGGTAATGCCGGCAGATGGGCCGTCCTTGGGAGTGGCTCCCTCCGGAACATGTATGTGGATGTTCCAGTGCTGAAAAACATCGAGATCCAGATCAAAATCCCGCGTATGAGCTTTAAGGTAAGCCAGGGCTATTGAAGCAGACTCTTTCATTACATCACCCAGGTTTCCGGTCAGTGTGAGGTCGCCTTTGCCCCTGCTCAGGCTGACCTCGATGAAGAGAATTTCGCCACCCGTCATGGTCCAGGCCAGCCCGGTCACCACACCGGCAATTTCGTTGGTTATATATTTCTCAGCCTGAAAAACAGGTGCGCCCATCACTTTTTTAAGGTCATTCATCGTGGGTGTCCTGTTGAATTTCTCTTTGGTAACGATAGCCTTGGCCTTATTACGGATGATCCTGGCAATATTTTTCTCGAGGGTTCTCACTCCCGATTCCCGGGTATAGTCTTCTATTATCTTCTGTAGTAACGACCTTGAGAAAATCAACTGATTTTTCTTTAGCCCATGTTCCCTGAGCTGCTTTGGCACAAGGTGTCGCTCGGCTATTTCTATCTTCTCCTCAACCAGGTATCCCGGCAGTTCGATCACCTCCATTCTGTCGCGGAGTGCGGGATGAATGGTGCTCATGGTGTTGGCAGTTGCAATGAACATGATACGGGAGAGATCGTATTCAACCTCAAGAAAATTATCGTAAAATGCCACATTCTGCTCAGGATCAAGAACTTCAAGTAATGCCGCCTGTGGGTCTCCACTTATGTTCATGCCAGCCACCTTGTCGATCTCATCCAATACAAATACCGGGTTGGAGGATTTTGTTTTTTTCAGGCTCTGGACAATTCTGCCGGGCATAGCACCAATATAAGTTTTCCTATGGCCCCTGAGTTCCGACTCGTCGCGCAATCCACCAAGCGACATCCGGATATACTTCCGTCCGATGGCGCGCGCAATGGATTTCCCAAGGGAGGTTTTACCAACTCCCGGAGGGCCTACGAGACAGAGAATGGGAGATTTAAGGTCACGTTTAAGCTTGATAACGGCAAGGTATTCAATAATCCGTTCTTTAACCTTTTCAAGCCCGAAATGATCTTCATCCAGTACCTGCTGCGCATGATTAAGATCGAGATTATCCTCGGTATATTCATTCCATGGCAGATGAACCAGGGTTTCGAGATAGTTTGCCTGAATGGAGTATTCTGCTGCCATGGGGTGCATCCGCTGCAACTTATTTATTTCACGTTCGAAAACGTCGGCAATCTCCTTCGACCATTTTTTTTTCCGCGCCAGATCGCGGAGCACGGTGATTTCCTGTGCATTCGGACTTCCTCCCAACTCTTCCTGGATTGTTTTCAGTTGCTGGTTCAGCAGAAAATCACGCTGCTGCTTATCGAGGTCTGTTTTTACCTTATTCTGAATCTGTTGCTTCAGATCAACGACCTGCAATTCTTTGGTAAGATGCGAAAGTACCAGATCGGCACGTTCGTTCAGATCGGATACCTCAAGAAGAATCTGCTTGTCGGCCAGTTCAACATTGAGATTGGAGGAGATAAAATGGACGAGAAAAGAGGGGCTCTCAATGTTTTTAATAGCAAATGCTGCCTCCGACGGGATATTGGGTGATTTATTGATGATCTGAACGGCGAGATCCTTCAGCGATGCGATGAGAGCCGAAAATTCACCATTATCGGCCGGAATTATCACTGGGGTATCGATGGCGGAAACCATGGCTTTTATGTATGGCTCAGACTGCACCAGCTCGTTGATTCTGAAACGGCGTTTCCCTTGAATAATCGCGGTGTTGCTGCCATCAGGCATCTGGAGTATCTTGATGATATAGGCAACAGTTCCAACTTTATTGAGATCGTCAAATTCAGGATCTTCAACCGAGGCATCTTTCTGAGAAACAGCTCCGATAATCCGGTTGCCTTTATAATATTCGCGGATAAGTTTTATGGATTTATCCCTCCCTACTGTGATGGGGATGACCACACCAGGAAAGAGGACTGTATTTCTTAATGGCAGAATGGGAAGCAGTTCGGGAACCTCCTCGGAGTTCATGGCCTCTTCATCTTCCGATGATAATAGCGGTATGAACTCTGTTTCAGAGTCTATAAGATCAGAGAGGGTATAAGGGTTAAGGTAAATTGAATTCTCCATATTTTGAAAAGGTCAAAATGTCAGTAAGCCGGCCATAAAAACTACCGGGCCGGCATAAAGACAAGTTATGTGCCAGAAAAATTACTGGTACCGTTAGAGGTATTTATTTTTCAGTGTAAGGTTGTAAACGCTGGTAAGAAGATCTTTCTCAACTTCATTGAACACCTTGTTACGGCGTTTGAAGACGATCTCGGCCACATCTACTGCCTTCTGAACATTGTAGTTTGTATGACCTGCAGTACCGCCCCAGGTAAATGAGGCAATAAAATTGCGCTGAAAACCAGCGCCATAAATATTTGCATTAACACCAACCACGGTTCCCGTATTGAACTGGGTATCAATGGCACATTTGGAATGGTCACCCATGATAAGTCCGCAGAACTGAAGGTGCGTATTTACAAAAGTCTGTTTCGCATAACTCCACAAGCGAACCGTATCGTAAGTATTCTTCAGGTTCGATGTATTCGTATCGGCGCCCAGATTACACCATTCACCAATGACAGAATGTCCAAGGAACCCGTCGTGTGCCTTGTTCGAATATCCGAATAAAACGGAGTTATTTACTTCACCTCCAACCCTGCAGAAAGGACCGATGGTTGTTGGCCCGTAAATTTTGGCTGCCATCTTGACCTGCGCACCTTCGCAAAGGGCAAACGGGCCACGAATTGTTGCACCCTCCATTATTTCTGCGTCCCTGGCGATATAAATCGGTCCCGTGGTTCCGTTCAGTGTTGCACATTCAACAACTGCCCCTTTTTCAATAAAAATATTCTCCTCTCCAAGCAACCTGTTTGTACTGCTGATCTTCTGAGATTTTCTTCCTTTTGTGAGAAACCGGAAATCATCCAGGAGAGCCATTTGGTTCTTGGAAAAAACCTCCCAAGTGTGGTTGATTTTCAGCGGACACTGTGTGATTTTAATCTCTTCTATTCCCTCAGAGGAGGCATCGCCGATATTGTCGAGTTCCTCCTCAGTGACGTGAAGTGCGATGATCGTGTCGTTGTAAACAACGGTCTGGTTGGGTTTAAGCTTTTTCACAGCCTCGATGATCTCATCGTTCGGACAAATTGATCCGTTGATCAGCACATTGGCAGATTCTTTGACAATTGGAAATTTTGTTGAGAGGTATAAGTCGGTAAGACTAGAGGTTTTGGCTTTTAGCCGTTTTTCCCATTTTTCACGGATCGTCAGAATACCCACCCTGATATCCGCTACGGGACGAGTAAAGGTAAGTGGCAGTAAATTCGTCCGTACTATGCTCTCATCGAAAAGTATGTAATTCATGTTTACCGTAAATTATGATAGGGTAAAATTATTAAAATTACCAATGCAAATTTATGAATTTATAAAAAAAAAGCCTCCGGTAAAAACGGAGGCTTTTCACAAAATATTGTTTTCGACAAATTACTGAGCTGCTTTCTTCTCAATATGCTTTGAGTAGCGGCTTTTAAATTTATCAACACGGCCGGCGGTATCAACGAGTTTCATCTTGCCTGTGTAGAATGGATGCGAGGTGTGGGAGATTTCAAGTTTAACAACCGGGTACTCCACTCCATCTTCCCAAACAATGGATTCTTTTGTTTTAACAGTCGATTTCGACAGGAAGGTATATTCGTTCGACATATCTTTAAAAACGACCAACCTGTAATCTTTCGGATGAATATCTTTTTTCATTTTACCAGCGTGATTTTTAATGAGGGTGCAAAAGTAATGAATATTTTTTGAATTGCAAACATTTTTGTCAAGTTTTTCAGGAGAGAAGAAACCGCATGGTGTCAATGCCATCTGCATAATCCCACAAGGCCGGTGACTGGGCCAGCCCGGGTTTAACAAACGGCATTCCCGTATCGGCAGCGGAAACCACGCATTGGATCTCTTCTTTGCGATCGGCCAGCAAGGCGATAACCTCTTCCAAACTGCTGTATCTCTCAAAATGCAGAACAGAGATCGGCGAAGCAATGGCCGGATTCTCGACAATAAGCAATGAGCCTGTATCCAGAAAAGGAACCTTGTTAATTAGGAAAATAGACTTCATGTAGTCATAATTATTCCTGTATTTGTTATGGTTACAGAAATGGTCATACTTCGTGAAAGCGCCCGGAAGCTGTTCGAAGTCGAACCGTTCCGGCACGAAAATTTTTGAAACATTGCGGCAGCCCATGCCAAAATAGAGAAAAATATCATTTGCGAGATTTTGCAACTCCTCCCTGGTTTCATGCCCTGTAAGCAAAGCAACGCTGTTCCTGTTACTGCGGATGATATTTGGATATTTATTAAAATAATAATCAAAATAGCGGGAAGAGTTGTTATTGCCCGTCGCGATAATCGCATCAAAGTCATCCAGTCTTCCGGTTGTTAAGCTGATCAAATCCTTCCAACCCGGATTATCCGCCTCCAGTATCGTTGCCATCGCAGGGATCAGACGTGCGTCGCCGGTTGACAACTTGGCTGCAAGGCGGTTTCCGGAAACAAGCACGCAAAGAAAATCATGAAACCCGACTGCCGGTATATTGCCTGCCATGACCACTCCGATTGTTTTTGTTGCCGGTTTCATCATCAACCTGTAAGGTTTAATCCAGGCAGCCAGGTGTTCGGGCCGGAGAATTTCGCCGATTGCATTCAGTGCGATGGTAATATGATCGGATGTGAACCATCCATTTTCAGCGACAGCAGTGGGTACCGCATCGGACAACGGGCGCAGACAATCTGCATCCGCATCCCCTGTTCCCGGATAGAGGCGGAGGAGTTCACCCAGTTTTACAAACGATGACAGACGATCATCTAGGGTCATCAGAAATATTTTTCGCAAAGTTAACCTTATAAAATAATACATGTCTGAATTCGTTTTATCTCAAATCATGCATGTGCTGAAACCATTACGATTTTTTCTCCCCTTTCTGCTTGTTTGCATTGTTCTCCAGGATATTGCCGGCCAGTCAACCACCAATCTGAAGAATGCCGAGGATTCGTTGAAACTCATTCTGCGTCGGTTAGGCGCAGCTGTTGGTGACAGTGAGAAAATGGCCTGCAATGATAAATTCCGCCTGCTCCTGGAAGAAACCCTGCATCAGGAACACACTTTTTCATATCCGTTCGACTCACTGACAAAGCTGGGAAAGCTCACCTCTCCCGATAAGAAATTCAGGCTTTACCAATGGAACCTGCGCATGGCAGATGGCCGATACATTTTTTACGGTTTTATTCAGCAAGCGGAGGCACAAAACAGTAAAAGCCTTACGCCCCTCACTGACTTTTCCGACTCAATTGCAGATCCTGAGTTACGGATTCTTGGGTCAGGCAACTGGTTTGGTGCTCTTTACTATAAAATAATCCCGGTAGAATCCGAAGGAAAAAAAACTATTTACACCTTGCTTGGGTGGGACGGGAACAACTCTTCCGTTACTCAAAAGGTAATAGAGATTCTCTCATTCAGCGATGAAGGAGATATAATTTTCGGAGCCCCTGTGTTCAAAGACTATAAGAACGGCCTTAACACCCGGGTAATATTCAGATATTCGGCTGAATCTTCCATGATATTGAAACTCGATGACCAGCAGGTCACCTCTTCGAAAAAGTGGAATCCGGAAAAGCGAAAATTCATCACTGAGACACACCGTGCAAGTGTGATTATCTGCGACCGGCTCATACCACTCGACCCACAGCTGGAAGGGTTGTACCAGCATTATATTCCGGCATCCGATGTTTATGACTGTTTTTTATTTAACAAAGGCAAGTGGCTCTTTATTAAAGAAGTAGACGCCAGAAACAAGCACTGATCACTTTATTCCTTTGCTTTTCCCATTTTTTTTTATATTTTTGATTTCCAAAATCAATTATTCATTTACTTTGTCTGTTTATTATTGCCGTGCAAATCCTAACCAATTGCAAATAGTAACTTAAAAAACAAGATCATGAAAAAGCACAACTTCAACGCTGGTCCCTCCATTCTCCCTCGCATCGCCGTCGAAAATTCAGCAAAGGCTGTTCTGGACCTTAACGGCATTGGATTATCTCTTCTTGAGATATCGCATCGCAGCAAAGATTTTCAGGCCGTTCTCGATGAGACTATGGGCCTTTTTAAAGAGCTCCTTAACATCCCCGCCGGTTACCAGGTAATTTTCCTTGGCGGTGGTGCGAGTATGCAGTTCTGCATGATTCCTTACAACTTCCTTAATACCAAGGCTGCATACCTCGAAACCGGTGTATGGGCAGAAAAGGCCATCAAGGAGGCTAAATTTTTCGGTGAAGTGAATGTGGTAGGATCATCCAAGGACAAGAATTTTAACTACATCCCAAAAGGTTACACGGTTCCTGCCGACGCTGATTATTTTCACATTACCACCAACAATACGATCTATGGTTCTGAGATCCGTTATGATATTGACAGCCCTGTACCCCTGATCGCCGACATGTCGTCAGACATTCTAAGCCGCCCTATTGACGTTTCCAAATATTCAATGATCTATGGTGGTGCTCAGAAGAATCTCGGCCCTGCCGGCGTTACTTTTGTAATTATCAAGGAAGAGCTCGTCAGCAAGGTGACACGTAAGATCCCAACCATGCTCAACTATGCAACACACCTCAAGGAGCCCTCCCTGTACAATACTCCACCGGTGTTTGCCATATATACCTGCATGGAAACCCTTCGCTGGATCAAGGCACTGGGCGGCGTGAAGGTGATGGAAGAGATGAACATTAGGAAAGCCAACCTTCTTTACGATGCGATCGACAACAGTAGGATGTTTGTGGGTACGGTTGAAAAGGACAGCCGTTCGCTGATGAACATCTGCTTCATCATGAAGGAACAATACAAGGATAAGGAAGAAGCGTTTATGGAGTTCACAAAACCCAAAGGAATGATCGGCATTAAGGGACACCGCTCGGTTGGAGGCTTCAGAGCTTCTACATACAATGCACTCCCGATCGAAAGCGTTCAGGCGCTTGTTGATACAATGCATGAATTTGAAAAATTAAACGCTTAAAAAACTACCTTATGACTAAAATATTGGTTGCTACCGATAAACCTTTTGCCCCTGTGGCGGTAAAAGGCATCAGAAAAGTTGTTGAGAATGCCGGATTTGATCTCGTGCTGCTCGAAGGTTATACAAGCCAGGATGATTTCGTTAAAGCCGTTGCTGATGTCGACGCGGTAATTATCCGCAGCGATAAGGCCGACAAGGCAGTTATCGAAGCTGGTTCAAAATTAAAGATCATTGTGCGTGCCGGAGCCGGTTACGACAACATTGACCTCACAGCGGCTACGGCCAAAGGAGTTGTGGCCATGAATACGCCCGGACAGAATTCCAATGCTGTTGCTGAACTAGCCCTGGGGATGATGGTATACTATGCCCGCGGTTTCTTTAATGGCAAATCTGGGTCTGAACTGATGGGAAAGAAACTTGGAATTCATGCCTATGGTTTTGTCGGAAAAAATGTAGCCCGGATTGCCAAAGGATTCGGCATGGATGTTTATGCATTCGATCCTTTTGTCCCCCGTGAAGAGATTGCCAAAGACGGTGTAAAATGGTTAGGCACGGTTGAAGAACTTTACTCTACATGTAATTTTATTTCCCTCCATATTCCTGCAAACAGCCAGACGAAGCAGTCCGTCAACTATTCTTTGCTTGCAAAAATGCCGGTTCCTGCCTGCCTTGTGAATACAGCGAGGGCCGAGGTTATCAATGAGGCCGACCTTTTAAAAATGTTTCAGGACAGGAAAGACTTCGCCTATCTAAGCGATGTGGAACCAACCAACAAAGCCGAGATCGAAGCAGATCATAAAGCGAAATTCTTCTGTACCCCCAAGAAAATGGGAGCACAAACAGAAGAGGCCAACATCAATGCAGGTATTGCGGCAGCCAATCAGATTGTTAGTTTCATCAAAAACGGAGACCGTACATTCCAGGTAAACAAGTAGTTACTAATGTTAACTTAACCGATGACAATATCCATGGAAAACGAACATGAACGTCCGACGACCTTCTTCAGATTTGAGGATCTGAGGATTTATCACAAATCGCTTGAATATGTTGACTGGGTTTATAAAATGACAAGAAATGGGAACACCGATCCCTTTATCAAGGCATTTTTCGAGCGGTACCTTATTTCTGCCAACGGAATCTCACTTAATATCGCGGAAGGGTCTTCAAGGAATAAAAGCCAGTTCGTCTATTACCTGAAAATGGCAAAAAGTTCCGTCAGGGAGTGCGTTGTTCTTTCGACCATCGCAAAAAGTCAGAATTTCATCTCCGCAGGTGCTTATGATGATTCGAAAAATTACCTCATGGAGATGACCAAGATGATCGGGGCCCTCATTGGCTCCCTCCAGAGGTCGGTGAAACCAGATGAACATGAAGATGATGACGACATTTAGTCATCATTAACCCGAAACCTTTTAATAAACTACATATGGCTATTTTGAAACCTTTCAAAGGCCTGAGGCCACCTGTGGCTATTGCCAAAGACCTGGCATCCAGACCTTATGATGTACTTAACTCGGAAGAGGCAAGAGAAGAAGCAAAAGGGAACCCTTATTCTCTCCTGCACATTATCAAACCTGAAATCGACCTCCCTGCCGACCTCGACATTCATTCGCAACCTGTCTATGACAAGGCACGCGAGAATTTTGACCAGTTCCGCAGGAATGGGTGGCTGAGTCCTGACAACCGGAATCTGCTCTACATTTACGCACAGACCATGAATGGTAAAACTCAATACGGAATTGTCGGGTGTGCAGGTGTGGAGGATTATATGAACGGGATTATACGTAAGCATGAACTTACCCGTAAGGACAAGGAGGAGGACCGGATGAAACATGTCCGCATCACCAATGCGAACATGGAGCCGGTATTTTTCACCTACCCTGCAGTTTCAGCGATTGATGAGATCGTTACCGGATATGTCAGGGACAATACCCCGGTTTATGACTTCATAGCTCCCGACGGAGTGGGCCACCATTTCTGGGTGATCAGTAACGACAGCATCAACAATAAAATTATTGAACTCTTTAAAGAGGTTCCCTTTACTTACGTGGCCGACGGGCACCACCGCACTGCTGCGGCAGCGCTGGTTGGCAATGAAAAGAAGAAGAACAATCCGAACCACACAGGCAACGAAGAATACAACTTCTTTCTCGCCGTTCACTTTCCCGATAACCAGTTGTCGATCATCGACTATAACCGGGTGGTGAAAGATCTCAACGGGTTGACGAAGGCTGAATTCTTCAAAAAACTGACAGATGTATTCCAGGTCGAAGAGAAGGGAACTTCAATCTGTAAGCCTATTGCTCTGCATAATTTCACTATGTACCTTGACGGGATTTGGTTTTCGCTGACAGCAAAACCGGGAACGTTCAATGATTCCGATCCGATAGGTGTTCTGGATGTAACTATTCTGTCGCGATTGGTGCTGGATAACATCCTGGATATTAAAGATCTGAGAACCTCTACACGCATTGATTTTGTTGGCGGCATCCGCGGGTTGGGCGAACTGGTCAAACGCGTCGACAGTGGTGAAATGAAGGTGGCATTCGCACTCTACCCGGTTTCAATGAAACAGCTTATCGACATCGCCGATTCCGGTAATATCATGCCTCCGAAAACAACCTGGTTTGAACCCAAACTTCGTTCGGGATTGGTGGTACACTCCCTGGAATAACGATCCTGGAAAAACCTCTCATCTTATGGGAGGTTTTTTTTTAATCTCTCATATACTCCCCGAATACGGTCTGAAGGTATGCTTTGCCCTCCTGCTTTATTGAATCTGCAGTTGCCGGGTTTGTCCAGTCGTAGTAAAAACCGGTGCCTTTATCATAGGTGAAATATCCCCACGGCCTTATCCAGCCAACTCCGTCTTCTGTACTATAATAGGCAAATTCGGGAGAATGGGGGTTGAACAGGTTTTTACTGAATCTGAAATTATCTGCCGGCAGATTCAGCTGAGCAAGCAAAGTTGCCGCAATATCATGCTGGTTGCCTAAATTCGACCACCGGGTTCCCCTGAATTCATCCCTGATTACCTCTCCGTAGAATAGCATCGGGATTTTATGGTATTCGCGCGACTGTGGGTGCCAGTTGCGGTATGAATTATGACTATGGTCGGCAACAAAAACAAAGAGTGTGTTGCTGTACCAGGGCTCTTTTTTCGCCTCCGCTATGAATTCCACAAGACAATGGTCAGTATACAGGGCGGCATTGATGTATTCACGCTCGTTATCGCCCCATTTCAGCGGTTTGGGATAGGGCTGATCCCATGGGGAGTGGGTGCTAACGGTAAAGAGGGAGGAAAAAAATGGTTGCGTCATCAGGCCAAGCTCCTTTTCCATATATGCCAGCGTGTATTCATCGTGAATTCCCAGTTTCCCTTGAGGAATGGTGCCGGGAAAGTCCTTTCCCTCCATGATTTTATTGAAGCCATTAAATATGATGTAGCTCTTGATATTGCCATATATCAGTTGTCCGCCAAAATAAAAGGAGGTTGAATAGCCCGCCTTTTCCAGATCTTTTGGAAAACTTGGCAACTTGACAAATTTATCGGGTTGAACCGTAATCGAACTGATGGGATGAGCAGGAAATCCCCCGAAAATGGAGGCCATCCCCTGTTCCGACCTTGACCCGGAGGCATAAATCTGGTCAAACAGGATACCTCCCTTTTCCAGCTCGCGAAACCCGGGTGTGATACCAGGTTCTCCTCCAAGGCTTTGTATGAGATCGGCAGACCAGCTCTCGAGGATGACGAGGACAATGTTGGGTCTGGCGGATTTCAATATCTTTACTGTTGAATCCGCAGGCATCGAATATATTTTTTTCATTATTGCCTCTGCCTCAGCTGGTGGCATAAAAAGGTAGGGGTTGCGGTCGAAATTCTGAAGATTTTCGAATATACTGATGTAGAGGTTAAACCCGTTATTTACAGCGGCAATATTAAGAATGTTATGATCGGAGTAATAGGATTCACTCTGGTTGATCGGGATCTGCTGTACCCCTCCCCTAAACCCGATAAACAGCAAAGGTGGTGTCAAAACCAAAAAAAAGAGTGTAAACCAAAGATTCCTTCCGATATTGACAAGGTTCATGTAAAAAATCTTCTGGTAAGATATTGTGCCCACTAAAAAGAGGACCAGCAGAATAACAACCAGAAGGAAAAAGGTACCGGTTTCTGCAGAATTATAAATCTCGCCCGGATGGCTCAGGTACTTAATGACCTTGTAGGTGAGTTTGGTCTTCCACTCTGCATAGATGCCCATTTCGCCGGCTGCGGTGAGAGAATATGCAAACAGGATAAATATTGTATATATCTTATTTATTATGTTCAGCCATTTCGGACTTCGGATCGACTGTACCAATAAAATCAAAAACGGCAATATCATTATATAGCAAGCCGTAGCCAGATCAAGCTTAAGTGCATACAAGAAAGCACCGGCAATCTCTATGAACCTGATCTTTTCAACAAGAATGACCGGCAGGTAATAAACAATAAAGACAAGGCGGGTCAGGTTAAAAAACAGGATCCAGAATGCAAGCTGACGGAAGAAGGAGCCGATGATATTTTTCATCCTAAAATATTTGGCAAAGGTAAGTCATAACAACCAACGGGCAAATTCGTATTTTTGTTATGATTAACAAACCGGTATGATGAGTATTCAGGAAAACATTGAGCTAATCCGGAACCAGATACCTGCCCACGTGGCAATCATTGCCATTTCAAAAACCAAGCCGGTTGAAGAGATCATGGAGGCCTATGATGCCGGACTCAGGGTATTCGGGGAGAACAAAGCGCAGGAGCTGACTACCAAACACAAAGAGCTGCCCGGCGATATAACCTGGCATTTTATTGGACATCTCCAAACGAATAAAGTGAAATACCTCGCTCCGTTTATCGGGATGATTCACAGTGTCGACAGCCTGAAGTTACTGATCGAAATCAACAGGGAGGCTAAAAAAAGCAACCGTATCATCGACTGCCTGCTCCAGTTTCATATTGCCACCGAGGAGACAAAGTTCGGCCTCGACCTGGATGAGGCAAAGCACCTGCTCACCTCCCCAGAGTTCCCCGGTCTTAATAACATCCTGATCAGAGGGGTAATGGGTATGGCCTCTCTTTCGGAGGATGAACTGCTGGTCAGATCAGAGTTCAGACAACTGCACAACTATTTCAACAATCTTAAGAAGGAGTTCTTTCTGCACGACAACAACTTCATTGAGATTTCGATGGGTATGTCAGGCGACTATAACCTGGCGATTGAGGAAGGCAGCACAATGCTGCGTCTGGGTACGGTAATTTTCGGCGAGAGACGCTATCAATAATTTAACTCAAACAAAATGAGAAAGTTAATCATGTTTTTTACGATAGTTTTCGTACCGGCTATGAGCACTTCAGGCCAGAATCTGATTCCGGTTTCTGCGTATATACATCTTACCGGCACAATTAACCAGAATATCCCGGCGACACTTGAACTCGTAAAAAACAACGACAGTTTGTACGCCGATTTCCAGGTTTCCAGCGGACCCGGCGACATGCCTGGCCACAATGACAGTCTGGCAAAGGGTCGCCCCTTATGTATTGCCCTGGCCGGAAAAATGGGACCGAATGGCACCTTTCAGCTAACTGAACCATTTACCGGGAATGGCGTTGTGCTCAATGGAAAAATTGAGGCCAGCCTGAAGGTAACCGGAAAATTTAAGAACGGCGAAAAAGATGAGATGCCATTTGAATTATCGGAAAAGTATCCTGATGGAACTGTCCAGTTCAACCTGTTCAGTGACAGAGAGGTTAAAAAACTGGCAAAAAAACCACAATCTCCAGAAGCAAGAATAGGCCTGGCTGTAATTATCCCTGCTGAGTCGGGCAATGCAGTAATTTCAGATACGCTCAGAAGAGTTATCCAACTTTGCTTTTTCGGCAAATCCGATATTGATTCCATGCCTGAGGATCTGATAAAAGGGATGAAGAGTACTTTTTTTGAGAATTATATTAGCAGTAACGAATCGCTTTACGACGAAATGCCTGATGGACGCAGCTTCGATTGGGAGATGCTGAAGTACATGCACATATTAAACAACCGTGATTACCTGCTTACATTTTATATCATCAGCTATGGATTTACAGGTGGAGCGCATGGACTGGAGACCTGTGATTACTATTCGGCCGATATCCGGACAGGTCGGCTTCTGAAGCTGGATGACATTTTCTTGCCCGATTCCCGCGCAGCCCTTACCCTACTGCTGACAAACAAACTCCGGTTGGAAGCTGGGTTGGATGATACTCAAAAGCTTTCTGATGCCGGATATTTTGTCGAGGAGATAAAACCGAATGAGAATTTTTATATTACAACTGAGGGGATTGGATTTCTCTACAACCACTATGATATTGCCCCATATTCCTTTGGCGCCACTAAACTGTTTCTGACAACGGAGGATTTGAAAGGACTTATAAAATGACTATTGCTTGTCGGCGTACCAGTATGAAGTGTCGAGCATGGCTATTCTGGCTTCTGCCCTCACAAACCTTTCCCTGTCGTGCATGTCTCTGACTACATTAACCTTCTCAAATCCGGAAATTTCCAGCATCCTTTTCACATCCTGTCCAAACCTCTCATTGACTTCCAGATAGAGTATTCCCGGTCGCGTCAGCCTCCGCCATGCAAATGCTGCAATACTCCGATAGAATACCAGCGGATCCTCATCGGGCACAAAGAGGGCCTCAGGCGGTTCATAACCAACTACATTCCGGTGCATCAGACCCTTCTCCGAATCGGTTACATAAGGTGGATTGCTCACAATAACATCAAATTGTCCTGTTGCTTCCCATGCAGTTTCATCGAGGATGTCTGATTTAATGAATGTTATATTTGCAGCATGAAGCATGGCATTTTCCTCAGCCAGATTCAGAGCTCCCTCCATTTTATCGATTGCAGTTACCCGGGAATGCGGAAAAGCCACCTTCAGAGAGACTGCTATGCAGCCGGAACCCGTACCGATATCCAGAATTGAAAACTCAGCGTATGCCTTGCCTGAATTTTCGTGTTTAATGAGGTGAAACAACTCTTCCGTTTCAGGCCTGGGTATCAGAACATTGTGATCGACTTTAAAGATCAGACCTGCGAACTCCGTTTTCCCTAATATATATTGTACAGGCTCTCCTGCTGCCAATCGATTTAACGCCGCTTCGAAATGACCTATAACCGGAGCAGAAAGGACAGCATTGTAACTGGCATGAACAGATGCCCTGGTAAAAGCAAGATGCTCCTCCGCAAGAAAATATACAAATTGCATAATCTCACTTGCAGGATACAGCGTGCCGAGTTTATCCCTGAACCGGTCAATTAAATGTTTCAGAACGACTGGTGAGTTTTCCATGCAGCGAAATTAAAATAAAAGTAACTTCGCATGGATGATATCTGATGTCGATAGCTATTTGTCCGTTGCCGGGGAGTCGACCTCGGTATTTCGTGAAAAAGCAAGCAAGTTTATTGGTATTGCCCTTCCTGCAACGACAGAAGCAGAGGTTAAACACCATCTTGAACGGATCGGGAAGGAATATTTCGATGCGAACCATCATTGCTATGCCTACCGGCTCGGTTTCGAAAAAATCCTTTACCGCACAAATGACGATGGTGAACCTTCTGGTTCAGCGGGGAAACCTATATATGGACAGATACTGTCGAATGATCTCTCTGACATCCTCATAATTGTAATCCGGTATTTCGGAGGGACAAAGCTTGGTGTTCCGGGACTCATCAACGCCTACCGTACTTCTGCGCGCGAGGCACTCGAAAATGCCACGATAATTGAAAAACTGGTTACCCTCAGGTTCAGCGTCACTTTTGAATATCCAGCCATGAATGAAATCATGAGGATACTGAAGGAGGAGCGGGTACTTATCCTTGGCCAGGGGTACGAACAGGGATGCAATTTAGATTTCCAGGTCAGGAAAAGCCAGGCTGAACGAATTCAGTCAAGGTTAAACAGGCTTAATAATCTATCTTTGCATTTACAGACATGAGAAAAATCGGATTAATCAGCTTAAATTCAGTCCTGATAATAATTACAAATCCCTTGATTTTACTAACTATTTGACTGCCAAGCTAAATTTAATTTATATACATTCTAAATAAGAAACTATCAAAAGGAATTTAACACTTTCAACGTACTGATGATATGAATTATAGACCCGGTTAACCAGACCGCGGCATAAGAAATACCTGCTCCTGAGTACTCATTTTTTTTAATAAATCAAGGTAAAAACATTTTTTTTTTAAACTTTTTTTTTGAAAATTTGTTAATTAAATCATATTTCTCTTCAGCTTTACATTTTGATTTACAAAAAAAATCTAATTCCCTGAAATAAAGGCACTTAGTTAAAGGATACATTAATTCTTCCTGGTTAATTGAATGAATGGAAAAGAGCACAATTGAAGTTTGGGAAAATTGCCTCAAAGTTATCAAAGACAATATTAACTATCAAAGCTTTAAAACGTGGTTTCTTCCAATAAAACCAGTTAAACTTAAAGATCGTGTTTTAACTATACAGGTTCCAAGCCAGTTTTTTTATGAATGGCTGGAGGAGCATTATATCGGACTGTTAAAAAAGACAATTAAAAAGGAGTTAGGAAACGAAGGGCGTTTAGAATATAATATCATTGTTGATAACTCTGATAATGAACCCGGGCCGTATACTATCAACGTGCCAACAAGTGAAAAAAAATCAACCTCCAATCCGCCAGTATCAATGCCCATCGACCTGAACAGAGGCACATCCAAAGAGATTCCCAACCCGTTTATAATACCCGGGCTAAAGAAAATCAAGGTGAATTCCCAGCTGATCGAGGGTTACTCTTTCGAAAATTTTGTTGAGGGCGATTGCAACCGCCTTGCCAGGTCTGCTGGCTTCGCAGTTGCCAACAACCCGGGAAAAACCGCATTCAACCCCCTGCTTTTATACAGCCATACAGGTCTTGGCAAAACCCACCTCTCACACGCGATTGGGTTACAGGTAAAGAACAACTTTCCGGAAAAGACTGTGCTCTATGTTACTACCGACCAATTCATGAACCAGTTCATAGATTCGGTGCGAAACAACAATCAGAACGATTTTATCCATTTCTACCAGATGATCGATGTGCTGATCATCGACGATATTCATAACCTTGCCGGCAAGGAGAAAACTCAAGACGTTTTCTTTCACATATTCAACCATCTCCATCAGAAAAGCAACCAGATCGTTTTAACCTCCGATAAGCCACCGGTTGAAATGAAGGGCATTGAACCACGGTTGCTTTCCCGTTTTAAATGGGGGTTGTCGGCCGATCTGCAGGTTCCCGACCTGGAGACGCGAATTGCCATCCTGCATAAGAAGTTATATTCCGACGGCATTGAAATTCCTCCCGAAGTGGTTGAATACCTTGCCTACAGTATTAACACCAACATCCGTGAACTTGAAGGAGCTCTTATCTCCCTTCTTGCACAATCTTCGCTGAATAAAAAGACCATCACGCTTGACCTTGCAAAACAGATGATCGATAAATTCGTGAAGAATACCTCCCGGGAAATTTCGATCGATTATATCCAGAAGGTAGTGTGTGATTACTTCAACATTCCGGTTGAAATGATCCATTCAAAGACCCGAAAGCGTGAGATAGTTCAGGCGAGGCAGCTCTCTATGTATTTTTCGAAGAAACATACCAAGGCATCGCTGGCAAGCATCGGACTGCATTGCGGCAATAAAGACCATGCAACAGTACTTCATGCCTGCCGTACCGTGAACAACCTTGTTGAAACCGACAAGCAGTTCCGCCAGTTCGTTGAAGAACTCGACAAGCGGATTAAACTTTAACCTTTCACCCGTTTTTGCCCAGCTTGATCCGGCCTGCGAAGAGATCGCGCTATCTGTTAAGTCTCAGAACCCATGAATACCACTTCACGCAATATTCCCGATGAAGGAGACATTCTGGCAGTGGCAAAACGTATCGGTGCCTATATCAACCGTACACCTGTTTTCCGATCCTCGGCCCTGAACCGGGTAACTGGGGGTGAAATTTTCTTTAAGTGTGAAAACTTTCAGAAAGTAGGTGCTTTTAAAGCCCGGGGCGCCACCAATGCATTGCTGTCACTGAGTCGCAGTGAACTTGAACACGGTGTTGCAACCCACTCCTCGGGTAATCATGCGCAGGCTCTGTCATGGGCAGCTTCGATTCAAAAAGCAAAGGCTAACATTGTCATGCCCTCCAATTCCTCTCGTGTAAAGGTTGAGGCAGTAAGGGGCTACCGTGGAATCATTAC
>CAYHCQ010000055.1:0-20878 GCA_964355115.1 uncultured Prolixibacteraceae bacterium
TGCGGTAGTGCAGGGCCTCGATCAGCAGGCTCTCCTTTTCATTTAAAACCGAACTTTCCTCCTTGTAGGAAGGGTTAAGAGCTATTTTCGATTCGCTCGCCAGTTTAAGCGCCGAAGGCAGTGCTGCGTTCATTACCTCGCCGGGAAAACAAAGGTAATATGCCGAGAGCCAATCCCAGAAGGCACGCTGCACGGGCACTACAATGGGTGACTCATCCAGCACCGACAATACATATTTTGGAATCCTGTCTTTGGGAGGCGTCTCGTGAAGCCGCAGGACGAGGGCAGTGTAGATTTTCCGTGAACCGAACTGTACAACAACGCGCACCCCTTCGCTGATGCGGTCGTTGAGCTCAAATGGCACCCTGTAGGTAAACGTACCGCCGACCGGGATCGGAAGCAACACATCGGCAAACAAGGTAATCCTTTCCATCACAATGCCTCTTATAACGCGAGAATGCGCGACATTTCAAGAAGCTCTTTATTGATGTCCTTATGGTGCTTTATCGCCTTTTCGAAGGGGGTAAAAACCACCTTCTTATCAACAATGCCCGCCATTGAACCGCGTTCCCCTTCCAGCAACCCTTTTACGGCTACATATCCCAGGGTACTGGCCAGTACCCGGTCATAGGCGCTCGGGGCCCCGCCACGCTGTACATGGCCCAGAACAGTAACGCGGGTATCGAGTTCCGGAATGCGCTCCTTTACCTTCCGGGCGATTTCATAGGCACCTCCCTCCTCTTCACCCTCTGCCACCACAACAATACCGGATGTTTTATTCCGGCGCCAGTCGTGACGCAGCAAACGGGCAAAGTTGTCGATATAGGTCGTGGTTTCGGGTACAAGAATAAACTCTGCGCCACAGGCGATACCGCTGCGCAGTGCAATGAATCCTGCATCGCGGCCCATCACCTCAAGGAAGAAGAGCCGTTCGTGCGAATTGGCAGTATCGCGAATCTTGTCGGCCGCTTCAACTACAGTATTTACCGCGGTATCGTAGCCAATTGTTGCATCTGTTCCGTAAAGATCGTTATCTATCGTGCCAGGGAGTCCGATCACCGGGAAATTAAACTCCCCATCGAATATCGAAGCGCCCGTAAAAGTTCCGTTACCCCCAATGGCAATCAACGCATCGATCTTGTTATCCATCAGATTCTGGTAGGCTTTCAACCGGCCTCCATACTCCAGAAACCGTTTGCTGCGTGCCGTCTTGAGGATGGTTCCGCCCCGCTGAATGATGTTCGACACAGAATGGCTATGCAGCGGTTCGATCTGTCCGTCGATCATTCCCTCATAACCGCGGGAGATGCCGAAAACATCAAGCCCGCTGAAGATCCCGGTCCGAACTACCGCCCGGACGGCGGCATTCATTCCCGGTGAGTCGCCGCCTGACGTCATGACGGCTATTTTTGAAATCTGTGACATAGAGACGATTTAGGATTAACTTGGTTTGTGCAAAGGTATGAATTTGGAGGCAGCCCTAGTTGGGGACCGGGCAATAATCTCCCGCTTTATAGGACTAGTCGGGTGCACTGTTCGGTCGGAAAGAGACCTTTGTTTTCACGGTATTCTTTGACTTTGACCTGACGTCATAACTATCGGCTACCGGCAAAGTAATGCCTGAATAACCCGGTCCGCTCAGGATTTCATAATCCCAGGCAGGACTGGTCCAGAAAAGTCTGTTTTTAGCATCCGGCATTAATCTGCACTCTGGCAGCGAGGTTACCCTGACCGATTCTCCCGGTGGTATCAGAATTTCAAATGACAGCAGTAGTTCCTCCACCTTAAGGAAACTCCATCCATGTTCTTCCCTAATGTAGGTGGCAATAATCTGAAGGTCATAGGTAGTTTCAGCTGTTGTGTTATAAGGGACCATCAGCAGGTCGACCCTGTATTCGATGGCTGCATCGGTTCGGGCAATGCTTGTAATAGTTGCCTTCTGAAATTCCGTGACCTTATCGAAAGTCCAGCCCGGAACCGCCCGGCCGATGAGATCGGCTTTGATCTTATCGATGGAGGGTTCGGCAATTGCAACCGGAGGGCGTGTGGAAACAGCGTTTGAAGTGCTATTCAGGAGATCAGGATTCTCCGCTTTGATCAATGTGGTGACTTTCTTCATCAGTATTGCATCTCCAAGCAGCTGTCTGACCCCTGGCAGGAAATAAATAGATACGGCTAAAACAGCCAGCAACAGGATAGAAAGAAGGATGATTTTTTTCAGCATTTATTTGCAGGGTATTAAAGATGCATGATCTATTTTGAAGACACCGCGACACTCATTCCTCCCAAAAGTCTCCACACATTCCCCCGTTTCACCCAGGTGTGGGATATGCGCGAAACCATCGCATCTTCTGTGCCGGGACAGATTACCCGCAGCAGGTATTGGGTTATGGCCGTGGTTGATGTAAGGGTGATTCCCCCGCGAACAACCGTGCATTTGCACTGGGTAGGCTTTGGGATAAGTTTTTTCATATAGACATCACTCTCCGGCTTCCCCACCGGTTTTCCGACCGATTCCGGCCAGCCGAGAAAGAGGCTGTCGGTAAGAAGCAGTACCCCTTCATAATCAGCTTTGTAAAGCCGGGTGAAGTAAGCTGACTCCGATGCCCAGATCATCTCCTCTATCCGGTGGCGTTCTGATGTATCGGCAGGCAATGGGTTTGCAGTGGCCAATTGACTGGCCGTAAAAAACAGTAAAACAAGAGTGAATTGCGTGCTGATTTTCATGGGCGGGGTTTTTCAGTAAAAATAGAGATTTAAATGGAAAATTACTGTTTCAGGCATCGGGAAGTTTTTTTGCAGTATCAAGATTTTTTGTTCTTGAAATAGTACCGCCAATCGAAGGCAAGCCTGATCCCAATAAACCATGTCGTTTTCAGCTCCGGGGCAGGCCCGGTTTCCGGATATATCACCTTTGTTTTCCATGGAATGTCCATTCCGGCATTGACCTGGAACACCAGATCGGCTCCCTGACTTGATGAGAAGGTTCGGAAGGGGCGGTATTCAAAAACAGGAAAATCAAGCTGAATGGAATACATCTCAATCAAAGCATCCTCGTAATTGTCGTTGCTGTTTGTAACAAGCATGACATCACCGCCCTTGTCGCCCCCCCAGAAACAGATTTCTATCTCCCGTCCGAGCATAAACTGAAAACGGCCCAGGGGCGTCATTATGCCCGATTGCCATGGAATTAGTCCGCCGTTGGCAGCTGTAACCAGCACTTTACTCACCGACTCGGGGGAGGTTAGCAGAAGGATGGGGGCCAAAATAAGGAGGTCGCCCGGGATGAGATAGAATGGGAGCCTGATTCGGGCAAAATAACCGTCGCGGCTTGGAATGGCAGAGAGGATCGATCCAAAATATTTAAGTGAAGGTTCGTTGAAGTATTTCATAGAAGATGCGCCGTCGAGCCTCCATCCCAGGTCGATGAAAGCGAGTCCGTCGCTGCTCTCATTGAGTACTCCTTCCATCCCAAGTCCGATCCGGATGGCAATTCCCATACCGGGAACGAATCCGGACGTTTTCTGCGACACTTCAAATCCGCTGGAGATAACTGAACCTCTGACAGAGGCTGCCAAACCCAGAAACGGTCCGATCTCGGAACGGAATCTGGGAATTTCTCCCAGTCCCGATGCAAGGCCCGGAACTGCGGTTGTTGCCAGAATATTAAAGAACAATCCTTCAACTCCCGGGTCCAGGATGCGCCCGGGCATGGTGACCGCCTTGCTTACATTAAAGGTGTCGGCAGTAAACTGTCCGGCCTGGTCATTAACCGGAAAAGGTCCCTTAAGCCCTTGGGTAGCGTCGAGGAGTTGTTCAAGGCTTACAACTACAGCACGGGCAGCACGGTCGGCATCAACGGGCCGCATGTAGGCATCCCCCATGAGAATAAAACGTTCACCATTCCAATTGGTCACCTCCAGCCCCTTTTCATCATAATAATCATGGGTACCCTTGCGCAACGATGCGTCGCCCCATATCCCTGCCACATGTCCCGACGAAAATCCATCATTGAGAAAATGCAGGGCAAAGGCCTCATCAGCCAGGAGGGCGAGAGCCAGCGCGGATCTCTGCTCCGGGGTAAGGGATTCATTTGCAAGCCTGCTGGCTTTCAGCATGGCGCTCGCGAGGAACCATTTATATATACCGATAAGGGTAAGGGGCGTCCCTTCACGGAAACATTTATGGAAGTAATCCACTGAGGGGGTATTCACATCAGGCCTGGCTAGCATGAAGTGTCCGTTGTTGACTCCCGCCCTTGACACATATTCGGGGTCGGCTCTTAGCAGGCGGAGGTCGGAATCACGAAGGCGGGCAACAATCTCACTTCTGTTATCTGCCTCTTTAAGACCCGTTTCAAGCCGGGCGGCAATATCCGCTACATTCATAATCCATCCTGTTTCCAGAATGTTGTGCAACAGGTTTACCGGGGAAGTAGAGTGATCGCCTGCAATTGCTGCCCAGGCAGCAAAATCGATACATCCGGGATGTTCGCGCTGCCCCGAATCTGCTGCCATCACACAAAGCCTTGATGTATGTCCCACACGGGCCAGGGCCCACAACTGATCGAGCCGGGCACGTTTGGCCGGATCGAGGTACTGTATGGCTGTCAGCGAAATATTCCGGTGCTCCGGGTATACCCAGGCATAACTGGCGTTGATATGAGCAGTCAGAACTATCAACAATGATAAAAACTTCTTCAGCATTGTCAGAGAATTAAACCATATAAACTTACCCTTCAACATCCGAAGTGGTTAATACAGTTCAAATTTAACGAACCGGCACTCCAGCGGACCATTGAACACAACGATTTTCCGCGAAGGTTTGAGCCCGATGAACTTGATCGATTCAAGGTCGGAGGAGATGAACCATGCGGTATAGCCCTTATACTTTCGCTTGAGGGTATCGCCGATCATCTTGTTGAAAGCGATGGTATCGTCGACACGCAGCCGCTCATCGTAGGGCGGGTTGCAGAGAATGAATCCCTTTTCAACGGGTGGCGTGCTCTCTTCGAAAGAGATAACCTGAAGAGAAACATCGTTTGTCAGGCCGGTAAATGCAAGGTTTTCCTTCGTGGAAGAGATCGCCATTTCGGTTCGGTCGGAGCCGAAGAACTGCAGTGTGAGGGGTGAGATACGCGCATCGGCTTCGGCCTTAACGCTGTTCCATAGTGTTTCGTCGAAATCGCGCCAGCGCATAAACCCAAACTCTTTCCGGAAATAACCGCAAGGGATGTTCTTTGCCAGCATGGCGGCCTCGATGATCAGTGTTCCCGACCCGCACATCGGGTCATATACCGGTGTGGTGAGGTCCCAGCCCGAAAGCTGCACCAGTCCGGCGGCGAGCACTTCGTTGATGGGTGCGGCGCCGGTGCTTCTGCGGTAACCCCGCTTGTGCAGCGACTGCCCTGATGAGTCGAGGGACACGGAACAGAGGTCTTTGAAAAGGTGCACATTGATACGCAGGTCGGGGTTTTCAAGATCGACATTGGGGCGTTGCCCGAATTTGTCGCGAAACCGGTCGACGATGGCATCCTTCGATTTCTGGGCCACGAACTGAGAGTTGGTGAAAACCGTGTAGGAGATCACGGCATCTATAGAGATTGTTGAGTCGGGGGTCAGCAGGTCTTCCCAGGGATAGCCATTCAGATTCACATAAAGATCCTTCTGGTCGGTAATTGTGAATTCAAACAGCGGCTTCAGGATACGCAGGGCTGTGCGGCAGCAGTAATTCGCCTTAAGCATCAAAGCCTGGTCACCGGTAAAGGAGACAGCCCGTTTGACCACCTTGACGTCGGCAGCGCCAAGGGATTCCAGTTCTTTCGCCAGTACCGGTTCAAGACCGGAGATTGTTTTGGCAAGCAGAGGCCATTTAGATTCTGTTTTCAAGGAGTTCAATTTAGGTGGAAAAGTAACGATTTTTTTCACACCTCAAACAGGTTTCTTATCTTTGGGCAAATTGTACCTGGCATGATGCTGCGCTTCCTCCCTCTATTGCTCTTCTTCCTGTTCACCTCTTCGCTTGTTTTCGGCCAGGAGAGCTATTATCTGTCCGGAAAGATTGTGGATGCAAAAACGAGGGAGCCCCTGGCTTTTGTGAACATCGTGATCAACGGAAGCAACAACGGGGGGACCACCGACATCGACGGCCGTTTCAGGCTCAGGTCGTCCAAGAAATTCCAGTGGCTCCAGTGCACCTATGTGGGTTATGAACCGCTCAGGTATACCGTGATGGCCGGCACCGAAAACCTGATGCTGAAGATGACCCGGAAAGAGATCGACCTGAAGGAGGTGGAGATCCTCCCCGGGATCAATCCCGCCCACCGAATCATCCGAAACGCCATCGACAACCGCGATGTCAACGATCCCGAAAAGGTACGCTCCTTCTCTTACACTGCCTACGACAAGACCATTTTTACGGTTGACGCCGACACTTCGCTGAAGAACAATTTCTCGGCGCTCATCGATACATCCACAACCCAAAGTACGGGGGGGATGACTGTCAGTTTTACAGAGAAAAATGATACCGTGAAGATGGACTCGGCAAAGACCGACTCCTCCACTCGTCAGCTTGAGAAACTGTTCAGCCAGCAGTACCTTTTCCTGATGGAAAACGTAACCCAGCGGAAGTTCATGGAGCCCGATAAAAATTTCAACAATGTGATTGCCACCAAAATGTCGGGTTTTAAAGATCCGATCCTTGTTTTTCTGGCCACGCAGATCCAGTCGTTCTCCTTTTACAAACCATTTATTACCATCTTCCAGGCCGAATATATAAACCCCATCGGGGCGGGCAGCCTGAACAAATACTTCTTCAAGATAGAAGACACAACCTATTCGGGTCGGGATACAATATATATTATCTCGTTCAGGCCCTATAAAGGGACCAACTTCGACGGGCTGAGGGGGATTGTGTCCATCAATACCAACCGCTGGGCGATACAGAATGTTACGGCTGAACCCTGGCCCAACTCCGGCGGATTCACGATCAGGATCCATCAATTGTATGAGTTTATAGACGGCAGGCAGTGGTTCCCGGTGCAATTGAATACCGATGTGGCCTTCAACAACCTGCGGGTGGGCAAATACAAAGCCGTTGGCAGCGGTCGCAGCTACATTAAAGATATTGTACTGAATCCCGAACTTGTTCGCCGCGAGTTCAACCACCTCGATGTAGAGGTGGATAAAGATGCGACTGCGCGCAATGAGGCCTTCTGGAACCAGTTCCGGGTCGACAGTCTCTCGGCCAAAGACCGGAAGACCTATCATGTGATCGACAGCCTGGGTGATGCGAACAATTTCGACAAGATGGCCAAAACATTCCAGACGCTTATTTCGGGAAGAATCCCCTGGGGCCCCATCGACTTCGACATCAACCGGTTTGTGAACTACAGCACCTACGAAGGGCTGGTTCTCGGACTCGGGATTCACACCAACGACCGCCTTTCAACCTGGTTCAGGGCAGGCGGATTTTACCAGTATGCCTTCGGGAGTTCTACGTCGAAATATGGCGGCGATGTCAGATTTGTGGTGAACCGCCGGCACGATATCACGCTGAGCGGTGCATATTTTTTCGACCTGCTTGAGTCGGGAGGAACAACTTTTCCGGCCGACAATAACACAATTCTGGGAGGTAATTTCAGGTCGTTGCTTATAAAGAGGATGGATCTCACTGAGAGCTTCAGGTTTTCGGTTGGCTTCCGGGCATTGAAGTATGTACTTTTCAATGCCGGAATCACCAACGAGTTCAAGAAGTCGGGCAGCAACGACTGGGCAACCTATGTTAACGACACCACCGTTCTGCTTTACGATCAGTACCACTTCTCGGAAATTACTGCCGGCTTCAAATGGGCCTATAAGGAGAAGTTCATCCAGACAGTGAAGAGCAAGATTTCGCTGGGGACCAAATACCCTGTTGTATGGCTGCAATACACCCGCGGCCTCAAAGACTTCCTTGGGGGCGAATACGACTACAACAGGTTCGACCTGAAGGTAAGTAAAACATTTAACATCAAGTTTCTTGGCAAGCTTAGCTGCCAGATCAATGCAGGTTATGTTGACCAGTCGATTCCCGCCTCCAACCTGTTTAACGGCAATGGTAGCTACCGGATGTTCACCATCTACGCTCCAAACAGTTTTGCCACAATGCGCATGAATGAATTCCTGTCGAATGGTTACGGAGCTGTTTACCTGTACCATGATTTCGGGTATCTCTTATTCAAGGGCAAAAAATGGTTCCATCCTGAGTTTGCCATTGCACAGAATATCGGTTTTGGATGGCTCGATAACGCGGAGCATTATATGTACATGGGCACACCTCCAAGGGAGATGAACCTGGGTTATTATGAATCGGGACTTCTGATCAACAACCTGACGAATCTCAAGCTGATGCAGGTTGGGATCGGGGCATTTTACAGATATGGTCCCTACTCGATGGATAACGTTGGTGACAATTTCGCATACAAGCTCTCTGTCTTTTTCCCTTTCTGAATCTGTTCTGCTGAGTGTGATGTCTTTAAAATTTAGAACAGGTATAAATTCCTTACCGGCCTGTTTTCGTATTAAAGATTCTTTATATTTGCATATGTGTTGTTGAATTAATCACTATTTTATGGAAGATAACAATACTCATGACCCCCATCATGATGCTGAAAAAGACAAAGGAAACTCCCGTCGCGACTTTCTGAAAAATATTGGTCTGGTTGGTGTTGGTGCCGCTACCGGCGCTGCCGCACTCTACTCGGGCCATATTTTCGAAGCCAAGAAAGAGGCAACCGGGCAGAATAAGATACTGCTCACCCAGGATGGCAAGCTCGTTGAGGTGGATTCGCTTGAGATCAAAGCCAGGGTTCAGAGTGGTGGCGAACTCATGCTGAGCCAGGGCCGCGAAGGCATTCCCGGCAAACGCTGGGTGATGATTATCGACCTTTCGCACTGCCGCAATGCCCGCCAGTGTATTACTTCGTGCCAGGATGCCCATCATCTTAAACCGGAACAGTACCACATCAACACGCTGCAGATGCAGGATTCACCGGATACTGCTCCCTACCATATGCCGAAAAACTGCCAGCACTGTGATAATCCGCCCTGCGTTTCCGTATGCCCCGTCGATGCCACCTACAAACGGCCCGACGGCATCGTGCTAATTGACAATGAGCGGTGCATTGGCTGCCGCTTTTGCATGTCGGCCTGCCCCTATTCGGCCCGCATATTCAACTGGCTTGCACCGAAAGATGCCGAGAAAGACAAAGATCTGACCTACAATGTCGAGCTAAATGTGCCACAGAAGCTTGGAACCATCTCGAAATGTCTGTTCAGTGCCGATCGTTGCCGCGAAGGTAAACTTCCCTATTGTGTAGCGGCATGTCCAAACGGAGTTTATTTCTTCGGTGATGAGAACGAGGATGCAGTAACTAACGGAACAACAAAAGAGACTGTAAGGCTCAGCAAGCTTTTGCGCGACAACGGAGGCTACCAGCTCATGACCGAGCTTGGCACCAAACCACGCGTCTATTACCTGCCTCCCAAGAACCGGCTTTTCCCATTCGAAGCGGCCACAGATATACAGCCCGAAAAGGTATAGTCACAACAAAATTATTTGATTTCCATGGACAACAATAAAACGACGTTCAATCAGCTTACCCTGGATCTCAGCCATCACATCCGGATAAATAAGGGATTCCTTGCCTGGATGGGGTTTCTGACCCTGGCACTGGCGATCTGTCTTTATGCCTACCTGCTTCAGCTTCAGCAGGGATTAGGTGTAGCCGGGATCCGGGACTATGTTTCCTGGGGTATTTACCTCTCCAACTTTGTCTTCTTCGTGGCTTCCAGTCTTATCGGAATGCTCATCAGCGCAGTAATGGTCATGATCGGCGTAAAATGGGTTACTCCGCTTGTGCGTATCGCCGAGATCATTGCCGTGGCGTTTGCTGCCGTGGCAGGAATGGTCATCATCTCCGACATGGGGCGCCCGGAGCGGCTTGCCTATGTATTCATCTATGGCCGGTTCCAGTCTCCCATCCTCTGGGATGTGACTGTTGTAACAACTTACCTTATACTCAGCCTGATGCTGCTGTTCCTGCCTATGATCGCCGATATCGCCATTCTGCGCAGGCAGTCAGAGCTCCTGCCCAAATGGCTGAGGCCGGTTTACCAGATGCTTTCGCTCAACTATTCCGATTCTCATGAACAGAACAGGATCATCCACCGCTCGATCCGGATTCTCTCAATCATTCTGATCCCTGCTGCCTTAAGTATCCACACAGTAACCTCATGGCTCTTTGCATTTACCACCCGTCCAGGCTGGGACAGCTCCATCTTCGGGCCCTATTTCGTTTCGGGCGCCTTTGTTGCAGGCTGCGCAGCTGTAATCATAGCCATGTACTTTTTCCGGAAAAATTACAAACTGCAGGATTACATCCGGGATCTTCATTTCGACAGGATGGGAAAGGTACTTGTGCTTATGTGCCTGATCTATCTCTACTTCAACATCAATGAATACCTGGTACCCGGATACAAATTAAAAAAGGGTGATGCGGTACACCTTCATGAATTATTTACCGGTCATGAAGCGGTGATGTTCTGGCTGGTTCAGATCGGGGGGCTTATACTTCCCATCATCCTGCTCATATTCAGCTATTTTCGTAAACCGCTGCCTATGATGCTAATCTCGGTTGCCGTGATCGTGGGCGCCTGGTTCAAACGCTATCTCATCGTGATTCCAACCCAGGAACATCCTTTTCTGCCCATTCAGCATGTGCCTCATAACTTCATGGTCTACTCACCAACTCTTATCGAGAGCCTTATTACTGTTGCACCATTCATCCTTGTGCTTATGATCATCACAATTCTGTCGAAGTTTTTCCCGGTTATCCCGATATATGAAACCGCGAAGGAACAAGGACTTGAACCATTCAATAAAGATTAAGTAAATTATTAAATCCTGAACTATGCGTTTCAGAAAACTCCTGCTCTTCACCAGTATCGTTTTCGCTGCCTCCCTGATGCGGGTTTCGGCACAGCAATGGGTGGTTCCCGACGACCAGAAAGGCAAGACGGCTCCCTTTATGTTCACACCCGACATGCAGAAACAGGGGGAGGGAATCTATACCAAAAACTGTGTTTCATGTCACGGCATGCCTGGAAAAGACAACTGGGTAAAGCAGCTGAGTCCGCCACCGGGCGACCTGGGAGTAGCCAGGGCACAGGGCCAGAGCGATGGTGAACTCTACTACAGGATCACTGCCGGCAAAGCCCCGATGCCGGAATTCAGAAATATTCTTTCGGATGATGAGCGCTGGTGGGTTATTGCTTTCCTACGGTCGTTCAATCCGAAATATGTTCAACCTAATCCTGCCGGGAAGGGAGCATTTGCCGGGAAAATTATAAAACTCCGGATGGAGTATGATTCTGTTGCAAAGAAGGTGAGGATCTCCGCTACCGAACTTACGAAAGAAAAAACCATGGTATCTGCCAAAGGCATTGAGATCTTTCTGTTTGTAAAACGCTATTTCGGCAACATGCAACTGGGAGATCCCAGAATTACCGGCGAACGCGGCACTGCCCTGTTTGATTTTCCCGCCGACCTGCCCGCCGATAAAGAGGGCAAGGTGGAACTTACCTGCCGGGTGAACGACGCTTCGGGATCTATTTCCTCATCGCCGGTTACCTCAACTTTTACCCTTGGAGTTCCCACCAGCAAGCCCGGACTCACCGAAACAAGGGCCTGGTGGTCGACGCGTGACAAAGCACCGGTGTGGATCATCATCACTTTCTCCCTGACTGTTATTGTAGTATGGGCGATCATCCTTTTTATCCTTTTCTCCCTGCTGAAAATAAGAAAACTAAGTACAAACTAACTGAACATGATGAAACACCTGACAACCATTGGCCGGATACTCTTCGCCATCCCCTTCGGAATACTTGGGTTGAACCACTTTTTTATGTACAGCTACTATGCCGGTATTGCCACCTCCTTTATTGAAGGCGGCGGGTTTACGGTGATCCTTATCGGACTGGCACTGATTGCAGCTTCTGTGGCTATTATAATAAAAAAATTCATCCGGCTGTCGTGCCTGCTGCTTGCATTGCTGCTGCTTGCATTTATCGTGCTGATCCACATTCCGCAGTTGTTCAGTGCCGATAAGATCATTGCGACAGTAGCCATGGTCGAACTTTTCAAAGATACTGCCCTGATGGGGGGTGCGCTGATGATTGCGGGAATGTATGATAAACAGTTAACAGTTAACAGTTAACAGTTAATAGTTAACAGTTATTAGTTGATAATTTATAGTTGACAGTTGATAATTTATAGCTGGGATGAAAAGGAAGACATTATTGATTTTTTTGGCCGGGTTTATGCTGACAGGCTTGTTTTGGATGCCGGCCGGTGCCCAGGACATGAAGGATACCGAAGTAGGTGTGGTTGAGAAACTCGACAGCATCATTCCGCTTAAACTTATTTTTGATGATGAGCAAGGCGCTCCGGTTACTTTGGGAAGTCTGGTAAATAAACCAACCATTCTCTCCTTTGTTTATTATGCCTGTCCGGCAATATGCCCTGCCCTGCTGAGCGGATTATCCGACGTGATGGAGCGCACCGACCTGCAGCTTGGACGAGATTTCGAGGTGATTACCGTAAGTTTCAACCCGGAAGACAACCCGGAGGAGGCCGGTAAGAAAAAGACGAACTACCTCAGTCCTAAAAACAAATCCTACGCTGCTAACTGGCATTATCTCACCGGCGACAGTTCGGCGATTCATGCGCTTACAAATGCTGCCGGATTCTATTACAAGCAGGCTGGCGTCGATTTCATACATCCTTCATGCATCCTCATCCTCAGTCCGAATGGAAAGATCACCCGCTACCTTTACGGCACCTCATTTCTCCCATTCGACCTGAAAATGGCCCTGGTTGAGGCACAGAAAGGGCAGTCGCGGCCAACTATCAACAGGGTTCTGGAATTCTGTTTCAACTACGACCCCGAAGGCAGAAGGTACACTCTGCAGGTGACCAAGATCAGCGCCACCATCATCATCTTTTTTGCCATTGTATTGTTAACAATCCTGATCATCTGGTCGAACCGGAAGAGATCTAAAAAACAAAAATCATAATATGACTGAAGAAAATATCCACCATCCCGAACCAAACTACCTGGAGTACAGGGGCAAATACAAGGGAATTTTAGGTTGGCTGACCTCGACCGACCATAAGCGGATCGGACTGATGTACATGTACGCCATGATGGTTTTCTTTCTCGTCGGGGTAATTCTCGGCGAAATCATGCGGCTCGAGTTGTTCTTCCCCGGCCAGCAGTTGTACGGACCGCAGATGTACAACGGTTTGTTTACCCTTCATGGAATCATAATGATCTTTACGGTTGTGATTCCGGGACTGGCTGCCGTTTTCGGAAACTTCGCAATGCCCATCATGATCGGCGCCAAGGATGTGGCATTCCCCAGACTCAACCTGTTTTCCTGGTACCTTTTCATCCTGGGTGCAGCCATCGCACTTTCATCACAGTTTATGGGCGATGGCCCCCCGGATACCGGTTGGACGTTCTACGCACCCTACAGCGTCACCACCCAGACGAATGTAATTGCTGCCGTATTGGGCGCTTTTGTTCTCGGGTTTTCATCGATCCTCACCGGATTGAATTTTATCGTCACCATGCATCGCATGCGTGCTCCCGGGATGACCTTCTTCAAGATGCCGTTGTTCCCATGGTCGGTTTATGCCACTGCCTGGATTCAGGTACTTGCAACTCCTATTGTCGGTATCACCCTTCTTATGATTATCGCCGAAAGAACCCTCAGGATCGGCTTTTTCGACCCCAATCTCGGTGGCGACCCTGTTTTGTACCAGCATCTTTTCTGGATTTATTCCCACCCTGCCGTTTACATCATGATCCTGCCGGCCATGGGTGTCGTAACTGAAATTATTCCGACATTCTCACAGCGTAAAGTATTTGGTTACAAAGCCATTGCCCTGTCGAGTATGGCTATTGCCTTTGTGGGATATTTTGTATGGGCGCACCACATGTTCACTTCAGGGATGAGCAGCACGGCCCGCTGGATATTCTCACTGCTCACCTTCCTTGTTGCCGTTCCGAGTGCCATCAAGGTATTCAACTGGATAACCACCATGTATAAAGGTTCTATCGATGTAAAGCCACCCTTTCTCTATTCACTCGGTTTTATCTTTCTCTTCATGATCGGCGGCCTTACCGGGTTGTCGCTGGGTGCCCTGGCCACGAATATTCATGTGCACGATACGGCATATGTTGTTGCTCACTTCCACTATATTGTATTCGGCGGTGTCGGGTTTGCCTTCTTTGCAGCACTTCATTACTGGTATCCGAAGATGTTTGGAAGAATGTATGATTTCAAGCTTGCAAACATTGCCTTTGTTTTTCTTTTTGCCGGTTTCAACCTGCTTTACTTCCCCCAGTTTATCATCGGACTCATGGGAATGCCCCGCAGGTACTTCGATTATCTTCCGCAGTTTACCCTGGGAATGCAGCTTTCCTTTTATGGCGGCATCCTTCTGCTTATCGGTATCGTGCTGATGATTTACAACCTCGCTAAAAAGAACGGTGCAAAAGCCCCGGATAATCCCTGGGGCGGCAGTACGCTCGAATGGACAATCCCTTCACCCCCGCCGCTCGAAAACTTCGACGTGATGCCCGAAATGGGACCTGATGATGAACCTTACGATTATAAATAGCAAAATAGTAAAATGGCAAAATCGCAAAATACTCTGTGACTCTGTGACTGTCTAAAAATGAACCGTAACAAATAAATCAACATCTATGGAAGAACATCGCGACGATATTGGTGCAAGGCTGGGAATGTGGCTCTTCATCTTCACCGAAATACTCCTTTTCGGCGGACTGTTCCTGGTTTATGCCGTCATGCGTGCCGGTTACTCAGCCGACTTTCACCAGGCCGCCCATCATCTCAATGCCTTCATCGGGACGATAAACACATTTGTACTGCTGTTAAGCAGTGCCACAGTGGCCATGTCGATAACCGCGGTGCAGAAAGGCAACAACAGGACCGCCGTAATACTGCTTTTGGTAACGTTGCTCTGCGCCGGTGTGTTCCTTGTAAACAAATACTTTGAGTGGGGACATAAAATCCATATCGGACTTTACCCCGGCTCGGAACTGATGTTAACACTCAACCACGGTACTGTGATGTTTTTTAGCCTCTATTATTTCATGACAGGACTTCATGTGCTCCATCTGATTATCGGCGCAATTGTATTAACTATTGTGATGATAAAGGTCAACAACGGAACCATCAATTCAGGCAGGTATGTTTTTCTGGAAAATGGCGGACTATACTGGCACCTGGTCGACCTGATCTGGATATTCCTTTTTCCACTGTTGTACCTTATTACTTAATGCAGGGAATGAAGGATTGAAGGATTGAAGGATTGAAGGATTGAGGGGATGAAAGGTTGAAGGATTGAGGGGGAATTGGCGAAGTTTTGTTAGTTATAAACTGAAAATAGATTTTTTATGAGCAGCGAAACAATACATATTACATCATACAGAACCTACGGGTGGGTATTGATCACCTTGCTTTTTCTTACGTTTGTGACGGTTACCGTTACATGGATCGACCTGTCGGCATTGACTGTGCTGGTTGCATTGGTTATCGCCTCGGTAAAGGCATATATCGTACTGGCATACTTCATGCACCTTAAGTTCGAGTCGAGCCTCTTCCGGGTGCTGGTGATCGTCGTGCTTTCCATCTATGCTTTGGTGATAGGCCTTACCTATATTGATTATCTGGCGAGATGAAAGGGTGGACAGGCGGACAGGCGGACAGGCGGACAGGCGGACAGGCGGACGAGCGGACAGGCGGACAGACGGAGGCTCTGTGACTTTGTGACTTATAAACAATCGTAAATCGTAAATCAAAAATATGGGCGCTTCAAATTTTGTAGAAGGTGTAGACCTTGCCTTTAAGATAATTTTCGGAATTGGATTTTTCTTTCTCATTGGAATAACCGCGGTGATGATCTATTTTGTGATCCGTTACCGGCGGTCGAAACATCCCAGGGCAGAACAGATCCGCGACAATAATGTTCTTGAGGTAACCTGGACGGTGATTCCGCTGATCCTGGTTCTGCTGATGTTCTATTATGGGTATGTGGCTTTTTCGCCGATGCGCACTGCACCTGAAGGCGCCTATGAGGTAACTGTGATCGGAAAAATGTGGACCTGGACTTTTGAGTACCCCGGAGGCAAGCAATCGCCCGACCTTGTAGTACCTCTGAACAAACCGATTAAGTGCAATCTCCGGAGCGACGACGTTATTCACAGCCTTTACATTCCTGCTTTCCGGATCAAGGAGGATGTTGTACCCGGGAAAAACAACTTTCTGTGGTTTATTCCGGAACAGCTTGGGGAATACGATATTCTGTGCACGGTTTATTGCGGGGTGAGACACTCTTACATGGAAGCCAGGGTGCGGGTTGTTTCAGACGCTGAATTCAACAGCTGGCTGGCTGCCCTCCCCGACCGTTCCGCAGAACCGGAGGGACTCACCATCCTGAAGAAAAACGCCTGTACCGGATGTCATTCACTGGATGGCTCAAAGCTCGTAAGTACATCATTCAAGGGACTTTATGGAAAAGAGGAGAAAGTTGTAACAAATGGCATTGAGCGCTCAATCAAAGTGGATGATCAATACCTCAGAACTTCCATTTACGATCCGAACAAAGACCTTGTTGTCGGGTATCAGAAAGGAATTATGAAGACCTATACCGGCATAGTAAAGGAAGACGAGCTGCCAAAAATCATTGAATACCTGAAAACCCTTAAATAGACCATTGCAGAGATTTTCGTTGCGCAGCTTTCTCACCCTCATCCGTTTTACGGTTTCACTGGCGGTGACCTTTTCGGCAATTGCAGCGGCAATTGTCTATTCCGGTGATGTTTCCACCGCCATGCTACTCCCGTTCCTGGGAATTTTCCTCCTGGCCGCCGGGGCCTCTGCACTCAATCAATACCAGGAGTGGCCCTATGACGAATTGATGGAGCGAACAAAAACGCGTCCGATTCCCCAGCGGCTGATCAATACATCAGAAGCTTTGCGTTACGCCGCCATGCTAATCATCGGCGGGTCTTTGCTGCTGCTGTATTTCTCTAACGGAACCTGTTTTGCCCTTGGACTTGCAAATATTATCTGGTACAACGGACTTTACACCTACCTGAAACGTAAAACTGCATTTGCAGTAGTTCCCGGGGCCCTCACCGGGGCGATCCCTGTATTCATGGGCTGGACGGCAGCCGGGGGAAATATTACCGATCCTGTGGCCCTCTTTCTTGCCTTTTTCATCTTCATGTGGCAGATGCCCCACTTCTGGCTCCTCATGCTGAAATACGGGGACGATTACCGCAAAGCCGGTTTCCCAGTGATGAATGACCTTTTTACACCCGGCCAGATGAAGACCATTGTCATGGTATGGCTTTTAGCTTCATCCATTTCCTCACTGCTGCTGTCACTTTTCGGCATTCTCCATCTGCCGGCCATCGGATATGCTATCCTGTTCCTGAACATCGTCCTGCTATCAATGCTATTCTACCAGATGTTTCTTGCCAAACAGATCAGTTACCGGCTTGTCTTTATCGCCGCGAACCTGTTTATGCTTCTGGTAATGATAGCCCTGATCGCAGACAGCCTGTTGAAATGATCCACTGTCAAGGGCGCTAGGCCTGCTCACCCGGCTGTTCAGCCTGGCCCGCACTTAAGTGCGGGAGGGGGTTTGCCTGAAAGTAGGCAGCAACCTCCTCCCGGAAGGTTCGGTGAGAGTGATGACGCTCCTGGCAAAGGATATAGTTGTGTACCCCTTTCAGATTACCTTCACTCACTGAGGCAGCGAAGTACTCCCGCGACCAGCTGAACTTCTTCCCGGAAAGATGGTTGATGTTGATCCAGCGGGAGGCCTCTCCTTTCAAATGTTTCAGAACCTCCGCCACATTTTGTTCAGGTTTTAGCCGGATCAGGCAATGAACGTGATCAACCCAGCAGTTTAACAGGCCAATCTCGATCTCATGATGAATTGCATGTTCCAGCAGGTGATCAAGGAACTTCTGGCGCAGGCCATTTGACAGGATGGGTTGCCGTCCATTTGTTCCCCAGACAGCATGAACCCAGATTTTTGTGTACGACATAAGCTTTTTTTATCCTTAATCGGAAAACACCCCGAAAGGTGAACCGGTTTTTGACCTTTTTTTTGATTTTTTTTTCACACTTCAAGGTAAATTAAATTTGTATGTGTGGGATGGTTACCCAACACCTGGCTTAAACCTGACGCCTGACAGCAGATCGCAGAGTTTGGGATCCCGGGCCGGAGTGCGCTTGACTTTAAACCAAAAAATCCTTAGGTTTGTATGGTTAACAGATCCACCATGTCAGAACTCTACAAAAAAAATAAACTCTTCTTTTTGATTGTCATTGCGGCAGCGATTGGTTTTCTTGTCTGGTACTTCTCCCAGATCGTCATCTTCATCATTGTGGCAGGCGTAATCTCGATCATTGGAACACCTCTTGTCGAGATGTTCGACAGGATAAAAATCTGGAAACTCAGGTTTCCCCATGGTCTGAGCGTTACGCTCACACTTCTTCTGATGCTCATCCTGTTTATCGGGATGTTCAGCCTTTTCATTCCCCTGGTGATCCAGGAGGCCCAGATGATCTCAAGCATCGACGGAAAACAGCTGATGACTTACTTCCAGAAAGACATCTCAGGCCTTCAGTCGACACTCATCCGTTACGGGGTCATGCCCCGCGGTGCAACCATTGAATCAACGGCCAAACAGGCCATCCTGAAAATTCTCGATTTCGGACTCTTTTCCAACATCCTGGGATCGGTCATCTCCTTCACAGGATCATTTTTCTTCAACCTTTTCTCCATTGTATTCCTCTCGTTCTTCTTTCTTTTCGACACCACCATGCTTCCCAGGTTTATCCTGCTGATCAGTCCGGAAAAACATGCCGTACAAATAAAAAGTGTCATGACACGAAGCCGGACCCTTTTATCCCGGTATTTTATAGGGCTCATTGTTCAGATCGTGCTGAACATGATCACTTATTCTCTTGCCCTTTTCATCATCGGGGTGAAAAGTCCGCTTGTAATCGGTTTCTTTACCGGGATTATCATCATCATACCTTACCTCGGAGGGATTATTTCGATGCTCATGGGTGTTCTTCTAGGCGTTACCGGCGTAGTCGCCACCGGTGATTTTGCCCAGATATTACCAATGACCCTGAAAATACTGGCTGCCATGTTCGTAGTACAAACCATCGACAACAACATATTTGCCCCGCTCATCCAGGGAAAAAGTGTGAAAGCACACCCTGTCGAGATATTCCTTGTGGTAATTGCGGCCGCAAGTTTCGGAGGGATTATCGGAATGGTTGTGGCCGTGCCCGTATATGCTTTCATTAAAATCATTGCCACCGAATTTCTTAGCAACTTCCGGCTGGTAAGGCATATCTCCGATCAATACTGAATAAGCCGGAACAATCAGAAATAAATCTTTATCATAGAAAATTCGTAACTTGTCACGATCTTTATCCCTGAAAAAATGGCAAAAGACAGTGCAAAATTACTCATCGCCGTTGCAGCCGGAGTGGTTGCAGGTATCGGCATCGGGCTGCTCATCGCTCCTTCGAGGGGCGCTAAAACCCGCAAGCGGCTGAAGAAAAGATTCATGGAGTTCGCAGACATGGTACAGGACGAACTGGCAGAAAAAATTAGTGCAATCAAATCCGAATTTGAATCGGCCGGAATTAATGACGATAAATTGGAACCGGAAACGGCTCCGGAACAGGAGGTTAAATGACGGGGCAAAATAATATTTCCGACAATTTTTCGTCGATGACGGGAAATGTCAGGGACTACATCAACCTGCGGGTCGATTATGTCAAACTGATTCTTACCGAGAAGATAGCAAAACTGGCCTCATTCTTTCTTATCGCCGTTATCTTCTTTATCCTGGGTATGTTCCTGCTGCTTTTCATAAGTCTGGCATTTATCTTCTGGTTCGGCGAAGTTGTTGGCCCTGCCTATCTGGGCGCCCTCATCGTTGTGGCATTTTATGTAATTGGCGGATTGGCAATATATCTGCTGAGACACAAGCTTTTCATTAACCCGCTGGTTGTCCAGCTTACAAAAATCCTGATGGAGGGGGAGGATGAGCATGAATAACAGGTATACAGTTAAAGCCTCAAAAATCAGATCGCTCGAAGATCTGCGCCTCGAAAAAACCAAGGTCAGGAATGAGATCCTGAAGAAAGAGGGAGATATCCGCTCAGATTACAAAAATATTCTGGATCTGCTTACCTTCCGGAATATCGTGTCGAACCTGGCAGACAGTATCACAGTTCAGTCGGCCGTTGTTTCGCAAGTATTATCATTTGGCAAGGCCCTGTTTGCCAGGAAAAAGAAGAAAAGGAAGGAGTGAAACTGCTGCTGACAAGGATTGAAAATGCGATCCTGATAACGTTTAGTTATGTGATTTCGCGCCTTACCCGCCGTGTTTTTCACCAAGGAAAACCCCTGGCCGTCAGCATCGAACCCACCAACTCCTGCAATCTCCACTGCCCCGAATGTCCCAGCGGACTCAGAGAACTTACCCGTGCCCGTGGCATGATGTCCATAGATACATTCCGCAACATCATTGACCAGCTATCGCCCGAACTTACCTGGCTCACCCTCTATTTCCAGGGCGAACCTACCATGAACAGCCGGTTTACGGAGATGGTGAAGTATGCCCGGTCATAAGAGATATTCGTAAGCAGTTCCACGAACGGCCATTTCCTGGCCCCTGAAATGGCACGCAAAACCGTGGAATCAG
>CAYHCQ010000056.1:0-20777 GCA_964355115.1 uncultured Prolixibacteraceae bacterium
GTCGAACCCCTGACCTTTAGACTGCCAGTCTAACGCTCTAGCCAACTGAGCTAATTCCCCATTGGAGATGCAAATTTAGAAACTTTTTTCAATATGAAACGCCTTTTCGCAGCATTAAAAATTCATCCCGACGAATCTTTCCTCAGCTCTTTCCTTAACCTCAGGTCTTCTCTGCGTCATGAACAGATCAAGTGGGTTGAGGATAAGAACATCCACATCACCTTAAAATTTTTCGGTGAAACCGATGAACGGGATATTACGAGGATCATAGAAGTACTGTCGGCGCGGGCAGCGAAAACGCCAGTCTTGACTATTTCACTAAGGGGCCTGGGGCTGTTTGGAAGCGCCTATAACCCCCGGGTTGTCTGGACCGGAGCAGAGCCCCTTGCTGAACTTTCTGCTCTCATGCAAGCCCTGCATGCCGATCTTGAAAAAGCCGGGTTCAGTTCCGACCGGCAGAATCTGGTTCCTCATCTAACACTTGGCAGGATAAAATCTGTTAAGGACAAAATCCTTTTCCAAAAAATAATTAATCAATTTGGCGATATCTTTTCTGCAAGCGAGCCTGTGGGAGAGATCATCCTTTTTGAAAGCATTCTTACGCGCGATGGTCCTGATTATCACATAGCAGATAAATTTCCACTGCAATAAAAAACTCCCCCGGGTCCTTGCGGCATTTCCGGGGGAGTACGATAAGCAAAGGTATTCGCAAGATCGTCTTTATGACCTGCTTTTTGCCTCTATCCTGTTGGCGATGAAGTGATAGATTATCAGTCCAATACCTCCAAACAGACAGATCATCGAGAAAAACGCAGGTTCTTCATCGAGGGTAGTATACACTGCCAGGACCTTGCCCAGCAGAATTCCAACACCAATGCCGATTAATAAAAGTCCCCACTTTAAATCTGTGGGTGCCTTGGTTCCGGCATCAAATATGCTGGCATCGACACCTTTTTGCACCAGTGCCAGGCGCTCCTTTCTGCGAACCAGCAGGTATACGACTCCGTATACAAGGGCAAAGAAAGAGATCGGGATCAAAAATTCAGTTTCCATTTCCGTGATAATTTTGGTTTGTTTCCGTATTTGATCCTTTTGACGCCAAGGTACCGATGAGGTTACAGATTCATATAAAACCGCTATTTAACTATCAGTTTTTCAGTGTATTTACCGCTACCGCTTTGGAGTGTCACAATGTAAACGCCCTTGGCAAATTGCGACATGTCAAGCTTTTTAATGTATTCGGCCGGAAGGTTCTCCAGTCTTTCCGATAAACGGGCCTGACCCTTTAAATCCGAAATAGTAAGCAACAGCTGGGGTTCGTTTCCACGGATTGATATTGACAACTGTCCGCTGACAGGGTTCGGATACATGGATACCATGGCAGACAGGCTGTTTTCGCCAATACCGGTGCAGTCCAGAACCAGCACATTGCGGCTCGAAGGCTGACCTTCACCACAGGAATTGAGCCCCTTAACAGAAATCGGGCCCGATACTGCATCTGCGCCAAAGGTGACAGTTACAGAGTTTGTTCCTGCTCCTGCCGTGATCTCGGCTCCAGCCGGGAACGACCAGGTGTGGCTTGTTACACTTGGAATTTCCACAATGCTGAAGAGGTATCCTGAATGATTAAGGCAAACCGTATCTTTTCCCGAAATAGCACCTGCGGCAGCAGGCAGTGCTGCCATGGTAACATTTTTCGAAACAGCAGCACCTGAGCCACACAGATTCTCAGCAAAAACACTTACTTCGCCGGCAGTATTTCCCCAGGTAACATGTACCGTATCGTCGCTTCCGCCGCCAATAATAGTTACATCTGAAGGAAAACTCCAGTTATAGGCTTCTGCTCCCGGCGCGGGAACAACTGAAAATTCACCTGCGGCGCCTGAACATAAAGCATCTGGTCCGTGAATTGGCGGAGTGATAACCGGAATGTCATCAACCTGAACTGCCAGGGCACTGGGGATTGTCGGGCCACAACCGTTGCTTGCGGTTACAGAAACAGTGCCTGACGCTGATCCGAATTTGATGGAAACATTCGGGGTATTTGAAGCACCGATAACCTGGGCATCGGCCGGAATCAGCCAGGAATAGCCTGTGGCGGTCGGAACGTCAACGATTGAATAAGAATTTGTCGTGTTTGCACAAACAAGCTGGCTGCCCATGATCGGTCCGGGATCGGGTGGCGGGTTGTTAACCGTTATAGTAACATTGCCCTGGGTAACCAGCGTGGTAGCATCTGAGACTGTTACCTGATATGCAGTGGTCGCGCCCGGTGTTGCAACCGGGTTTGCGATTCCGGGATCGGATAACCCTGCTGTTGGGCTCCACGAATAGATGAACGGTTGTGTTCCGCCTATCACCGTAACGTTCAATTGTGAACTTGCGCCAACACATATTGTTGATGGTGTGGCGGTTGCGTTGGCCAGAAATACAGATCCCGGCATAACCTTGATAGAGGCAGTACGTTTATGTACCGGAGTTCCGTTAGGACCAGCAGCTACGAAAACAGCCTGGTAAGTGCCGCTCGGAACAACGCCGGAGATGACCAGTTCCACGGTTATGGTTGCCGGATAGGTTGTAATGGTATTCCCCTGGGGATAGTTGAAGGTGATGGTTCCCGCAGTGGGAGTGGGGGTAATGACACCAGATAAGAATACAGTATCGGTATATAATTTAACTCCAGGGATGGAAACCTGAAACGTGGCGATATCCATCGGCGTGTAAAGCGTGTCAGCTGCATGGTCAATGGCCATGGCGAAATCGGGAAAATATGCCGATACGCTCATGAACGTTCCCTGCCGGAAATCACCCCAGCCAGCGAGACCAACTTTTCTATTGGATACGATACCGTTATAGTCACCCTGGTATCTCGGGGTTCCGCCGCCTCCGCAGGTGGGGCAATTAATCTTCATCTTTTTATTGGAGATCTGCTGATTTGGAACGAAGGTTACGCCTCCATCGTCAGAATAGCTGGCATATATGTAGGCACTGTCGTGAGTCGGCGTATCCCTGGTATCCATCCACATTATATAAAGTCTCCCTGTCTCCTTGTCGCACCATGTGGCAGGATGCCACTGGTGATTACCCGTGGTATTGGGATCGTCGTTTACTTTAATGGCAGAACTCCAATTGTCGCCGCCGTCGGTTGAAGAACGGCACCATACATCGGGTTTATTGCCGTTTCCTGGAGGATCGTTTGTTGCATAGACCACATAAAGTTTGCCCCGATTGGCGCCGTAGCTGTTGTCGGCCGCAATCATGGGGTAGGGGCGGGTGCGCATACCTTCCACCGAATTACGTCCGTTAACATCAGTGCCAACATATTTTGCGAATTGCTGCCCCCCGAGGTTTGTAAACGTGGCACCGCCATCATTGGATTTATAAAAAGTATAAGTAGAGGAAAAACTGTTTCCGGAGTTTGTTACCACAAATACTGAACCGCCCTGTGTGTTTCCGTTGGCCCCAACGCAAACCATCATCCCGGGCAATGCCTGGGTGCTGGGAGCAAAGGTTGACTGAAACGTGGCGCCGTTGTCGGTACTGCGGGCAAAATTCCCGGCTCCGTTGTTGGTCATGGTTGTATACACATAATTTGCATAAGGGCCGGAGGTCTGGTCGCAGGCAATCCAGTTTTTATCATTTCCCGATATTGCCTGTACCGCAGTGCCCCATGTGGCCCCGTTGGTTGTCGATTTGATGACTTTACACCCCTGGATGGAAGAGGTTTGCCACATGTTCTCGTAGAACAGGTTCCCAAGACTGTCGTATGCCACAACAGGGTCGCCTGCCATACTGGCGCCAAAATTGGGATTGTTGATGTACCAATCCCAGCCGTTTTCGCTATGGTGCGTTGCATTGGTGTTGTAGGCAAGAAAGTACCAGGACGGCATCCGTGGATTGGCGGCCACGTTGTTTTCTGCGAAATCAGTGCCAAGGTTAAAATTGTCCCAGTTGCCGACTGTGATAACTGAGGCCGTGGGCATCGCGTCTGACCTGGGTGGGTTTTCCCTTAAGAACCTCGGGATCTGATCAAGGTTGGGATCGTCTTGATATTGGGCAAGAACCTGATTTGCCGTCAGTAACAGCAAAAAAAGACCGAAAAAAGTAAAAAGTTTCATATGGAACCGGATTAGTGTGTTATTAATTCAGATTAATTAACACAAACTTATAAAAAAACTGGACGTTTGGCAAATAAATCCCACCAAATCATTCAGAAACATGATATTTTTGTATATTGTATGGTGTAACCTGCATTTAATAACACCGTCTAAGCCCCAGATGAAATACCAGGACGACAATCATTATATTGAGCTTGTTCTTAATGGTGATACATCTGCATACGCTTCACTGGTTGCCAAACACAAAAATCTGGTATTCTCCATCGCTCTTAAAATTCTTAACAATCGAGAGGATGCCGAAGAGGTTGCCCAGGATTGTTTTCTGAAGGCCTTCCAGGCATTAAAAAGCTTTGAAGGAAAATCAAAATTCTCTACCTGGCTGTACAGGATTGTTTACAATGCCGCCATTTCGAGAACCAGAAAGAAAAGGCTGGAGTTGATCCCGATGGACAATCATGTGATTCATAATTATACGGAAGATAGTGTAGCACAGGGTGTTGAAGGAATGGAGGCCGAGGAGCGGCGGGTGATGGTTGAAAAGGCCCTGGAAAGGTTGCCATCGGACGACAACCTGCTGATCACCTTGTTTTACAAGGGAGAGAGTTCGATCGATGAAATCAGCGAAATTACCGGGCTTTCTTCTTCAAACGTGAAGGTCAGGTTGCACCGTATCAGGAAAAAACTATATGAAGACTTGTCTGTCGTAATGAAGGAGCAGGAGGATTAGCAGGTTAAATTTTTTATTTTTGCACCATGGAAAAGGATGAATTTTTAGATGACAGATTTATTCGTGAACTGATAAGGAACAGTCCGCTTGATAGTCCCTCTGAGGATTTTATCGGCAGGGTAATGGCAGGAATTCCTGCACAACCCGCAGCCGAACCTGTATCAAAACCTTTTTTCCTTCACCTGAAATCCGCCCTGCCTTACATTGGCCTGGCTGCTATGGTTTTGGTGTTTGTATTCTCTTCTGATATTCCTTTTGGAAAATTCATACCCGGCAACGATTATTTTTCCAGGTATTTTCTTCCCTTCCTTAATTCACTTTCCGGAGGATTCAAATCTCTGTTTTCATCCCGGTTTGTAACTTTTGCAATGGGAATTACGCTAAGCGCCGGCTTCCTTGTGCTTGTTGAACATCTTTTCAGCCGGCGTGGTTCAATAAACCACCCTGTCGTTTAATTGATCACTGATTTACTTAAAGTGGCCGTTCTTTCCAGAGTTCCTTGAAGCTTTTGGGGGCAATTTTCGGAAGGGTGCGACGGGGGCCCCACATTTTTCGACCGAACCGGTGAATCATCCTGTTTTTCATCCCTGGCTTGGGCTTGTCTATCATCCAGCGATGAAGCATAACCATTTTCCAGGCCTTTACAATCAGCCGCCAGCTGTATGAAACATATTTTTTGCTAACCGCTTCGTGCCGGTTGTGCAGGAGTAATTCATGGAGGGGAATCTTTATCGGGCATACCTCTGTGCACTTACCACACAGGGAGGAGGCAAAGCTCAGGTGGTTATATTCTTTAAGGCCAAGGTAATGGGGTGAAATTACCGATCCGATGGGGCCGGAATAGGTTGCTTTATATGTATACCCGCCTACCGCCCGGTATATCGGACAACCGTTCAGGCAGGCTCCGCACCGGATACAGGAAAGCGCCTTGCGCTGCTCCCTGAACTTCAGTAATTCTGTTCGGCGGTTGTCGAGCAATATCACATACATCTCTTCTGGTCCGTCGGGTTCAAATTCGGTACGGGGGCCAAAGAGCAGGTTGTTATATACAGTAAGGTGCTGCCCCGTTCCATGCTGGGCGAGAAGTGGAAGAAAAAGATCGAGATCTTCGATGGAGGGAAGCAGTTTCTCAATTCCAACAATTGCTATATGAATCTTTGGAAATGCCATGCAGAGTAAACCATTGCCTTCATTTTCGACAAGCACAACCGCACCCACATCAGCAAGCAGAAAGTTTCCTCCGGTAATTCCCACGTCAGCACGGATGAATTCCCCCCGAAGTTTTTCCCTTACAAACCGGGTAATGTCTTCCGGTGCACTGTCGGCAGGCATGTTAAATTTTTCATGAAAGAGTTTTGCTACATCTTCCTTCGATTTATGCATTGCGGGGGTGAGAATATGATAAGGCTTTTCCCCGGCGAGCTGAACTATGTATTCCCCAAGGTCGGTTTCAAAAACCTCACGCTTGTTTTTCTCCAGCACCTCATTAAGCTCGATCTCCTCGGTAACCATTGTCTTCTGCTTGACAATGACCTGGGCTTTTGCTCTCTTTATAATATTGAGCACCTCCCTTTGTGCATCGTGCTCATTAGGAGCCCAGATAACTTTTCCCCCCCGCTTGCTGAAGTTATTTTCAAACTCTACAAGATATTTATCAAGGTTGTTGATGACCTTATGCTTTATGTTTGCAGCCCTGCGCTTTGCCAGCTCCAGGTTCTGATACTGACTTTTTCCCCGTTCTACCGCCTCATCGTACTTACCAATATTATGATCCAGCCTTTTCCGGTGTTCTGCGTCGAACGACTTCTTCTCGGATTCCTGAATGAATTTCTGGTAGTTATTGTTCATCGCGCCCCGGATTACAAGGTTTTTGAGATTTTATCAACTCTTTTCTGGTGCCGCCCTCCTTCAAACCCGGTAGTCAGAAAAGCTGTGGCAAATTCGACAGCCTCCTGTTGTGATATAAACCGGGCCGGCAGAACCATAATGTTTGCATCATTGTGTTGTCTGGCCAATTCGGCCAACTCCTTCTTCCAGCAGATGGCGGCCCTCACGTTCCTGTATTTGTTGGCCACAATGGCAACTCCGTTCCCGCTTCCGCACAAAAGAATACCAAAATGAAACTCACCCGAATCGACGGCTTTTGCCAAAGGATGGGCGGTGTCTGGGTAATCCATACTCGCATCGGTGTGGGCGCCGAAATCGGTGAACTGATATCCAAGATTTCCAAGGTGTTCGATCAAACCGGCTTTCATAAATACCCCGGCATGATCTGATCCAATGGCAATTATCCCGAAATTTCCATCCATTGTTAATTACTTTTTTACAAATGTAAACATAAAGGAATCATTATGAAGCAAAAAGAAAATTGCGGTTTTAATACCGTGCTCTAAATCAAATTTTTAAATTTTTCACATACTATTGTTGACAAGTGCTTAATTTTGTTGCAAACTTTTTATAAAATCACCCATTCGTTCTGAATTATGGAGATGCTTGTCGGTCAGAATGAATTTGTGACTGTTTATCATTATAAACTAACATTTTAATGGTCTGATATTTTAACCTTTTTATAAACATCCGATGTTATCAACACCTCTTAATAACTATATCAATTAACTGTTATTAAACATTTTAAAAAGTGATAACCTTAAAAAAAATGTTAATTCAATTTTAAAAATCATAAATACTAATTTTTCTTCAAAAAGAAATCAACCTTATCAACGGACATTATAACAATAACAAATAAAGAGTATTATATATTATTATTAAAAAAGAAAAAAAGGAGAAAAGGAATTGAACGGTTTTGCTGAAAAGATATTTAGCCTAAAAAAGGAGAAAAACGCAATAATTCTGGCGCACTATTATCAGGTTCCTGAAATTCAGGATATTGCAGATTATGTAGGCGACAGTCTTGGATTATCACAAAAAGCACTGAAAACAGATGCATCAATCATTGTATTTGCAGGTGTGCATTTTATGGCTGAAACAGCAAAAATTTTGAATCCTCAAAAAAAGGTTCTCATACCCGATCTGAATGCAGGGTGTTCCCTGGCCGATTCATGTCCGCCCGATCAGTTCAAAATTTTCAAAGAACAACATCCTGATCATATTGTCATTTCATACATCAACTGTTCGGCACAGATTAAGGTTCTTTCCGATGTCATCTGCACTTCCGGTAATGCAATAAAGATCGTTGAATCTTTTTCAAAGGAACAAAAAATCATCTTTGCACCCGACAAAAATCTTGGAGGATATATTAACAATATTACTGGACGAAAAATGGTGTTATGGAACGGAACCTGTGAGGTTCACGACATTATAAAAACAGAGGAGGTGATTCGCTTAAAAATGGAACATCCCGACGCCCAGTTGATAGCACATCCCGAATGTAAGGCAGTTATTCTTGAATTGGCTGATTTTATCGGATCAACCACAGAATTAATCAACTATTCAATGGTATCACCGCATAAAAAGTTCATAGTTGCAACCGAAACAGGCATTCTTCACAAAATGAAATTATCTTCACCCGAAAAGGAATTTCTCATTGTGCCTACGGATGAAAAATGTTCGTGTAACGACTGTCCTTACATGAAAATGAACACAATGGAAAAATTGTACATGTGCCTTTTGAATGAAAAACCTGAATTAAAGTTATCAGCAGATGTTATCGAAAAGGCAAAGAATCCTATCTTGCGGATGCTGGAACTTTCAGCCTAAATATTTCGCCCGGTTGTTATGAAGCCATTCAGATACATTTACTTCAAAACTGCCTGCATTTTATTGTTATCGCTCAGTGCGGCCCATGCTCATTGTCAGGATACCATAAGGAAGGATGGTTTTCAGAGATTTTATTATCCCGGAGGTGAGGTATCGAGCGAAGGTACCATGAAAGAGGGCAAGCCCGAAGGGTACTGGAAAACCTTTTATCCGAAAGGGAAGCTGAAATCTGAGGGGAACAGGAAAAATTTTGAACTCGACAGCACCTGGAAATTTTATTCTGAGTCGGGAAAACTTATCCTCGAAGTAAATTACCGGAAGGGGAGGAAGGATGGTTTGAAGATTTCGTATCTCGACAAAGAGACCATAAGGGAGAACTTTCGTAACGATATAAAAGAAGGTTATTCGAACTATTACTATGCAGATGGTAAGATCAAAATGTCGGTACCTTTTGTAAACGGCATGGAACAAGGGTTCGGAAAGGAATACGGCAACGATGGAACCATAATTACACTCACAGAGTACAAACGCGGGTTTATTGTTGACAGGCTCAGAATCAACAGGAAAGACGGCAATGGATGGAAACAGGGAAGATGGTATATCTTCTGGGAAAACGGGAATATCCGCCAGGAGGGGAGATACCGCGACGACAGAATGGAGGGGTATTTCAAGGATTATTCGGAGAACGGTGATCTTCTGAAGATATCTAAATACACTAACGGTGTTCTTCAGCCGGAAGCTGCAGAGATCACGAAACTTGAAGTACAGAACGAATATTACCCGGACGGAAAGATAAAGGTGAGCTCAATGTTCAGGAACGGAATTTCGGAAGGGGTAAAAAGAGAGTACAACACTGAGGGCAAGATAGAAAAGGGGTATATTTACAGCAATGGAAAGATAGTTTCTGAGGGAATCGTAAAGGAGGACGGCAATCGCGACGGACTCTGGAAGGATTTTTATGAAGACGGAACCCTGAGAGCTGAAGGAAAGTACGACAATGGCAGGCAGACCGGAGAGTGGAAATATTTTCATCAGAACGGCAAACTAGAGCAGAGCGGAAAGTTCAATAAGAACGGTAAGCCCGAAGGATCGTGGAAATGGTATTATGAAACAGGAAAACTCCTTAAAGAGGAGTTGTACAGGGGTGGTTTGCGCGACGGAATGTCAACAGAATATGATGAGAACTGTAAAATAATTGAAGAGGGAGAGTATCTGCATGGCCTGGAAGAGGGGAGCTGGTTCGAGGTGGTTGGTGATAGTTACACCCGTGGCGCTTACCGCGACGGACAAAGAACAGGATTATGGGTTCAATATTCTCTGATCCAGAACGAAACGAAAACAGATAGCATTCTCAGTTTTAAAGGGAGCTTTACCGAAGGACTTCCCGACGGCAAACAGGCTTACTACTGGGACAACGGAAAAATTAAAGACGAAGGATCTTACATCATGGGAAGAAAAGAGGGCGAGTGGATGAAATATAACTCCGACGGCACCCTTTTCATGATGACAACTTACAGAGACGGCTTAGAGACCCGGTATGACGGAGTAAAAATTAAACCCCCATTTGAAAAAGAAGAGTAATATGAGACCAATAAAACCGATAAAACCAACAAAATCTGATATAAAACCCAGGCCGGCCATAAAAGGCCCGGATAAGCCCAGGCTAGCCATTAAAAGCCCGGATAAGCCCAGGCTAACCATTAAAGAACCGGATAAACCATGGCTGACCATAAAAAGTACAGATAAGCCCAGGCTTACCATTAAAGGCCCGGATAAACCCGGGCTAACCATTAAAGGGCCAGGCAAGCCCAGGGTGAAAAAGCAGGATGACGATTTGATGCGCCTCAATAAGTACATCTCCAATTCAGGTGTTTGTTCGAGGCGCGAAGCCGACAAACTGATCCAGGCCGGAGCTGTTCAGGTAAACGGAAAGATAGTAACGGAGCTGGGAACAAAGGTTTCATTGACCGACAAGGTCATGTATGGCGACCAGACCATCAACCGCGAAAAGCCTCGCTACCTTTTACTGAACAAACCAAAAGGATACATTACAACCGTTGATGATCCCGAGAAACGCAAAACGGTTATGAACCTGATTGCCGGCGCCTGTAAGGAGCGAATTTACCCGGTCGGCCGCCTCGACAGGAACACAACAGGGCTTTTACTTTTCACGAACGATGGGAACATTGCTAAAAAACTTACCCATCCCCGATATGGAATACGGAAGATTTATCACGTTGAACTTGATAAAAACCTGACAAAAACAGATTTCACCAAAATCGTTGAAGGATTAAAGCTGGAAGATGGTTTTATCAAGATCGACAACCTGGAGTATGTTGGCGACGGGAAGGACAAAAAACAGATAGGCCTGGAACTGCATTCGGGCCAGAACCGGGTTGTTCGCCGTATTTTTGAATCGCTCGACTACAAGGTTGTAAAACTCGATCGTGTTTATTATGCGGGCCTCACCAAGAAGAACATCCCGCGTGGAGAATGGCGTTTTCTCGATGAAATGGAGATCAATATGCTAAAAATGATCAGTTCCCCAAAATAAGCTCACATGCAACCGATCAGCATCTACATAGTTGAGGACGAATTACTGATCTCGGCAAGCCTGAAATCACAGCTTCAGCATTTTGGGTATGAAATACTCGGAAGTTCAACGAGGGGAGAATCCTGCCTCAATGAAATCACCCAGCTTTCTCTTGCAGGCAAAGAACCGGAAATAGTACTGATGGACATACACCTGAGGGGGGAAATGGATGGTATTGAAGCCGCAAAACAGATCAACGAACGATTCAACTGCGGCATTATTTTCCTTACCGGTCAGAGCTCGAAAGAGATTTATGAAAGGTCGTTCAAGATCAAGCCATTTGGTTACCTGCTGAAGCCGATAGATATGGAGCAGACAAAAATGACCATAGAGATTGCGGCTTACCAGCGAAACCTTGAACTGGAAAACAAAGTCTACCAGAAAGACCTGGAAGCACTGCTCGAAAAACGGACCCGGGAAAATACCGAACTCATGGCGATGTACCAGACCATCGTCGACAATTCGCTGATGGGATTAACCATAATGCAGGATGAACGGTTTGTGTTCGTCAACAACCGGACAGCAGAAATTTTTGGATATCAGCTGGATGCATTTCTGAACTTTTCGGTTCACGAAATTGTTGGCCTCGTTCACCCCGAAGACCAACCCATAGTCACAGGCCTGGCACAATCTTTAATCAGCGGCGAAAACAAAAGTCACCACCCGCAGATCCGGATCTTTCGCAAGAACGGTGAACTCCGCTGGATTGAAACCCATGTGCGGGCTGTCGAATATATGGGAAAACAAGCACTTCACCAGACGTTTCTCGATATTACCGACATCCGGCAAACAGCGGTTGATGGCAATGATATCCGCCAACGATCATTAGAAAACAGTTCAAATAACCCCAATTAACAAATCCATACCAGAAATGAGAAGGACACTTTTATATCTTTTTCTTGGACTAACCATGTCCTCAGTTGCACAGGATCCGGTAAAGGAGATCCTGCAAAAGGCCGGCGACGGATCAAAATACACGAACGATAATCTGTGGGTCATTTTTGACAGCACCAGCGTCGACGTAAAGGAAACAGGACTGACTTACGTATTGAACCATACCCTGACCAAAATTTTAAATACCAGGGGTGCTCTCGAGCAGAGCGTAATCAAATTCGGGTACGATCCCCTGTCGGCATTTGTGGAGATTAAAAAAGCCGTTATCTATAAAGCGGGCGGACAGATTGTTGACATCGATGTTAAAAAGGTTCAGGATTATCCGGCACCGGCCCGGGCAATTTACTGGGGCGCCAGGGAGATCATGCTTGAAGTTGGTCGTCTTGAACCCGGAGATGCCGTTGAAGTTGTGATGTTCCGCAAGGGATTTACCTATGCTCTTCTGGGAACCGACGAGGACGAGCGCTATATTCCCCCGATGAAGGGACAGTTCTACGATATAGTTGAGTTTTTTGGCCCCTCCCCAATCAGAACAAAGGTTTATAAGGTTACCGTACCCAAAGAAAAGCTTCTTCAGTATCAGTTTTACAACGGTGAGTGTTCAACCTCTGCCTGGATGGAAAAGGATAAAATGGTTTATGTTTTTTCGAAGAAAGATATGCTGCCTGTCAAAAGTGAATCGAGGATGGTTGCCCTTTCCGACATAGCCCCTAAGCTTCTCCTGTCGACAAGCCCGGACTGGTTTGCTAAATCAACCTGGTTTTTCAAGGTCAATGAAGATTATGGCAGTTTCGAAAGTACCCCCGAAATTACAGCCAAGGTTAAGGAAATACTCTGCGGAGCGGCAACCGAACAGGATTCCGTCGCACGACTTACCCACTGGTGTGCCGACGAAATCAGGTATTCCGGAATTTCCATGGGTTCGGGTGAGGGTTTTACATTACACAAAGGATCGATGACCTTCACCGACCGCTGCGGTGTGTGCAAAGACAAAGCCGGGATGCTGATCACCATGCTCAGGGCCGCCGGTTTCAAATCTTATCCCGCCATGACGATGGCCGGATCGCGCATCGATTATATTCCCGCCGACCAGTTCAACCATTGCGTAACGGTGGTAAAGCTCCGCGACGGAAAATACCAGCTGCTCGACCCCACCTGGGTTCCATTTGTGCGTGAACTCTGGTCAAGCGCCGAACAACAGCAGCAGTACCTGATGGGCGTGCCCGAGGGTGCCGACCTGGCAACCACGCCGGTTTCCGATCCGGAAAATCATTTTATAAAAATAAACGGAATAAGCGAACTCTCTGCCGATGGTTCGCTCAGGGGGCGTATTACCATTACTGCAGAGGGGCAGTCAGACGCATCAGTTCGCGGGATGTTTAAGTATTCACCCCGCACCGCCTGGTTCCAGAATGTGGAACGCGAACTGTTAAAAATGTGGCCGCGAGCCAAAGTCACCCAGGTGAAGTATTCCGATCCGAACGACTACCTCGGCATGAACATCTGGGTTGCCATCGATTTCCAGATCCCCGGATTTGCACTCGTGTCGGGAAATACCCTGATGTTTGTACCTCTTGGTCCGGCAGGAATATTTAAATCTTACCAGGGACAGCTTGCATTCGACACAGGGCTTAAGGACCGAAAATACCCATTCCGCGACCGCTGTTCAAGAATTGTGGAAATCAACGAATCGATGCAGATACCGGCACTTAAAAATGTACGCAGAATGCCGGAAAGCACAGTTGCAGAAGGCGATGCTGCCTCCTATAAAGGCAGCTATCAGCTCAAAAACACAGTACTCACTTTTTCCGGAACTGCCCGGTTTGGGAAACGCATATACGAACCGCAGGACTGGCCGGCATTTAAAGCTGCCGTTGAAGCCCAGAACCGTTTCGCAGAGCAATCCGTGATCATTGAACTTTAATGCGAATCCCAAGAAATCAACCATTTTTATGAAAACGAAATTCAACATTTTTTTACTCCCGGCTTTTGCCCTGTTCATATCTCTGAACCTGCCAGCCCAGGACGAAAAGAGCGATGCCGTTTATATGGCGCTTACCAGGGAATACACACTGAACCCCGACGGCAGCATGGACTATCGTTATGCCAAAGAACAAAAACTTCAGTCTTACCGGGCGTTTCACAATCTTTACGGAGAAACCTTCATTGTTTACAACCCCACCTTCCAGAAGTTGACGGTTAATGATGCCTTCACAGTAATGGGTGATGGTAAAAAGATAAAAACACCTCCGAATGCCTTCAACGAAGTACTGCCCGGATTTGCCGCGAATTCAGCCTCGTTCAATCCACTGCGGGAGATGGTGGTGACCCATACCGGCCTTGAGCGCAATGCAACCATCCACCTCGACTATACGATCCACAGCGACAAAGGAAACTTTCCTCCGATGAGCGGCAATGAACTTCTTGCAGAGAACGAGCCCGTGAAGACCCTGCTAATACGGATCCGCATTCCGGTAGGGAAAGAGCTTTATTACCATGTTTTCAATGCTGAATATGCCCCTGTAAAGTCGAATGAAGGGACGTGGCAGGTTTTCACATGGACGCTGAAGGATTTGCCCGCCCTGTCGCCGGAAGAGCTTCAGCCGGGCGGAAATGACCTCTATCCCAGGCTTATCTTTTCGACCGTGGAAAGCCGTGGTGAAGCTTACGCCTTTCTCACAAATCAGCCTGCATTCACGAGTGATGCCACCGCGGAAATGAAGACCGGGATTGCCCGGTGGACAAAAGATCTCAGCAATGAATTTGAAAAGGTCCTGAAGATCCAGGAGAAAGTTGTTAATGATTTCAAACTCATCCCGGTTCCCCTGCGATATACCGGCTATCAGTGTCGTACGGCAGAACAGACCTGGAACAGCAGCGGGGGGACGGCGCTTGAAAAGACCGTCCTTCTGACAACCCTTTTAAGGGCCGCCGGTGTAACTGCCGTGCCATTCTCAACAGTGCATTCGGCGCAGTTTGAGGAGAAAATCGGAACACTTGCCGACATTGAAGATTTTGGGGTAAAGGTGGAGTTGAAAGAGACAGGCACAGTATGGATTTCGGCAACCTCGCTCAATAATGTCAGCTTGGAATCTTCACTTCCTGGGAAGATCTTTATTCAAATGAAACCGGGCGAGAAGATGGCAACGGTAAAAACCGAAACACCCTCATTCAATGCCCGGTTAATTGGCACTTTTATTGTTTCTTCGGATCCAAAATTAACAGGTGAAATATCCGTTTCCCTCAGGGGTTCAGCTTATCCCTGGCTGGGAGTTTCACGAGACAAGAACAAGGTAAAGAGCGGATTAACGGGCAGCCTTAGCGGAAGCAGCCTTACCGGGATTAAGGAGAACAGCATCACCCGGGAGGCGCTGTTTCAGACCATCAGCGTGCAATCGGATAAACCATTCAGAAAGGATTCCAATTACTACTATTTTACCATTCCCGGCATTGGTAGCGGAGTTGACGGATGGGGGATCAAAACCCTGTCGTCGAAACGGGAGGAGCCCTTTGAATTACCATCAATGGCCGATGAAACCTACCAGCTGACATTCACCTTGCCCTCGGGAATGAGCCTTTTCACGCCGGTGCAGAAAACCACCATTGGCAACAAAGCCGGCTCTTTCACTTTTGAAATCAGGCAGGACGAGGGCAAAGCATCGGTAAAGCGACAGCTGAAAATAGAAAACCGTGTGTTTACAGCAGAAGGGTATGCCGACCTCAAGGAGCTGTTAGATTACTGGAATGACCCCAGGTATCGCGAAGTTATATTTACAACTGCAAAATAGTGGATTTCAGCGCGTGATGATTCGGCCCAGTCCTTTCTTATTCGCCCGTACGCTCTTCATTTTCAGATCACGCAGTGTTTCCAGAATCGCGGTTTGCTCTTCAGCGGTTGTAGCTGCCGACAATTTGTTCTGAGCATCATTGATCATTTTATCGATCTTTCTTGCCTTGAAGGCCAACAGGGAATGTTCAACATGCATCCCCAGCCGCCCCTCCTCAGTTTCAACCATAATACTGTTCTTCAGCCAGTTCAGGCTTAGCTCATAAGGGGTAAAAACCAGGTCGATGGCAGCCCTGGAGATTTCGGGATCGGGATGGGAGAGGAAGAAAACGCGGTCGGGAATAGAATCATTTTCCGCCGCCACAACATATTCTTTGAAAATCTTTCCATACAGGGGAGTCTCAAATCCCAGCTCATCGTTCGCGATATCGTGAATCACATAATCGGCTACCACAACAGGAACTTCCTCCACTTCATCCTCCTTCATCTTGATTTTTATAATATTGTGGCCATAAAGCAAAAGCATTCGAACAATCTCTTTTTCCTGGAATTCGGCAGAATTGGTATCTAACTCTATCTGTGGTTCGGACTGAAAACTTTCGGTTTCCGCCTTCACGGTTTCAGTTCCGCCATCCGCTCCGCCCTTTTTCAGTTTTGCGCGGAGGATTTTATTCAGTTCCGCCATCAGCACCTGTTCCGAAACATTCATGAGCGCCGAACACTCCTTAACATACAGGGACCGGGTTATTCCGTCGGGGATCAGGGCAATGGTATTTACTATCTCCCTGATCAGCGCTGCCTTTTTAATCGGGTCGCCCTGTGTCTCATTAAGCAAAAGGCGTGTCTTGAATAAAATAAAATTATCAGCGTGTTTGCCAATGAACTCTTCTACTTCGGCCGGGTGGTGTTTGCGGGCGTATGAGTCGGGGTCTTCGCCATCAGGAAAGAGGACGATTCGCACGTTCATTCCCTGCTCAACGATCATGTCGATACCCCGGAAAGATGCTTTGATTCCCGCCGGGTCGCCATCGTAAAGGATGGTGATATTAGCGGTGTAACGCTGGATCATCCTCACCTGGTCCTGGGTGAGCGAAGTGCCCGATGAGGCCACAACATTCTCAATTCCGGACTGATGCATGGAGATCACATCGGTATATCCCTCAACAAGGTAACAGTTATCTTTTGCTGCAATGGAATTCCTCGCAAAGAAAATACCATACAGGGTTTTACTCTTGTTATAGATCTCCGATTCCGGCGAGTTTACATATTTTGCGCGGTTGTTATCACCCCCCAGTATACGGCCACCAAAACCGATGACGCGGCCTGAGGCGCTGTGAATCGGGAAGATAACGCGTGCATGAAACCGATCGTAAAGCCGGTCGTCCTTTTCGATCGAAAGGCCGGTTTTGACCAGGTACTCTTTTTTATAACCCTGCGCCGTGGCATGTGCCGTGAAAGCCTCCCATTTATCGGGATTGTAACCCAGCTGGAATTTTTTTATGATGTCTTCACGAATGCCGCGTTCGCGGAAATAGGTTAGCCCTATTGCCTTTCCCTCTTCGGTTTCAAAAAGGGTTTTTGAAAAATACTGCTGGGCAAAGAGATTGAGGTTGTATAAGCTCTCCTTTTCATTCAGCTCCTGCAGTTGCTCAGGAGTTTGTTCCTCCTCCTCAATCTCGATGTGGTATTTTTTCGCCAGGTATTTAAGCGCTTCGGGATACGAAAAGTGCTCATGTTCCATCAGGAAGCTTACCGAATTCCCGGCTTTTCCGCAACCGAAACACTTGTAAATGCCTTTTACGGGAGAAACGGTAAAGGAGGGGGTCTTTTCATTATGGAAGGGGCAAAGGCCAAGCAGGTTAACCCCGCGCCGCCGGAGGGTTACATAATCACCGATCACCTCCTCAATGCGGGTGGTAGTGGTGATGGTTTCGATGGTATCTCGGTCAATCAACTAAAGACAATTGGCTTTGGGCGAAGTTACGAATTTAAGCAGGAATCACCGGCTTATACTTCATCAGAAAATGTTCAATCCCGGCCTCGGTGAACATCGCACCTGATTTTACGAAGCCATTCCGTTCATAAAACGGTACCGCCCTGAGCTGCGAGTGCAGGTAGATCAGCTTCCCCGAAAAGCGCACCTCTTTCAGTACCTCCTTCAGGATGATCTCTCCGATTCCGCGGTTCCGGAAAGAGGGGAGGACTGCAAAACGTTCGAGTTTTATCCCCTTCTCCGTTTCGCGCCAGCGGGCTGCCGCTACAGGCTTATCGCCAAGTAGTAACAGATAGTGGTGAGCCTCCTCCTCGTGATCATATTCAAGGTTCGCATCAACCCCTTGTTCCTCCACGAATACCTGTCTGCGGATGGCAAAAGCCATTTCGGCAAACTCCTTCTCCGTATGTAAAAAACGTTTGACTTCAAACATGTTTCAGGAATTAGATTGAACATTCACTCCAGCCGGAGCGGTTTCGCACAAGGGTGGAGGTAAAACCCAGCTCTCTTAACTGAAGCCGTGCTTCTGCGAACAACATTGAAAGTTCGTGTGGCTTGTGGGCATCGGAACTGATGGTGACCGGAATTTTCAAGGCGTTAATTTTCTTTAATACCCCGGGTCCGGGAAAAAAAGTCGGTGACCTTTTTTTGTAGACCCCCCGTGTATTTACCTCCACCACACATCCGGCATTGAGGATCATATCAAGGGTTTCATCAATGAGCGCAATATACCAGGGGTCATTTTCGGAAAAATACCTGTCGTGATTATGCATCTTGATTTTATCGAGGTGGCCGATAATATCGGGTTTATGGTTTACGACCATCTCCTGAATCTGCCGGTAGTAAGCAGTTACCCCTTTCCGGCCATCGCCCGCGAAAACAGTGGTTAGTCCGTCGTCGAAAGTCTTTATCACCGGACCGTCGATGAACCAGAGTTCCTCAACGTCAGGATTTCGCACAAGGTGTACAGAGCCGATTATGTAGTCGAGGGGAAACTTGTTTTTAAAGTATTCCGGCGAATAACCCCGCCCGTTGATGTAATCGACCTCCATCCCCAGAAAAACATCCAGGTCCGGGGTTGATTCTTTAAGGGTATTAATGGTTTTACAGTACAGATCAACCAGATCCTCCTTTAAGGCAAAGGTGTTTTCGAAGGGCAATGGCGAATGGTCTGAAAAGCCTAAAGCCGAAAATCCCTGGCGGATGGCCTCCTGCAAATAAATTTCAGGTTCGCCGGAACCATCAGAAAAACGGGTGTGGGTATGGAGGTTTTGGAGCAAGGAATACCGAATTTAATGTGCTAATATGTTAATGTGCTAATGTGCTAATTCTGATATGCTGATTTGCTGAGGTGGTTTTGAGATGGAATTGTCATTATTTTTGTTGATTTTGTATATTTTATCGGCACGGCGGAGGAAAAGATCGATCGGGATGCTGCAGTTTTCTCCTTTGACGGTTTTATCCACAGGCTTCAGGTCGACACGGATTTCCGGCAGCGTAAACTCAATCACACCGGTAGTCGGTCCCTGGATATAGACCCGGTCGCCCGGCGAAAGGTATCCCGATTCCATCTTAATCTCGGCCACTTTTAGTTTTTTGTAATAGTTGGTGATCTTACCAACATACTCTTTGTGCTCGGTAGCGACAGAACCATGTTTTTCGGCCCATTCGCCCATCTTCCTGCCAAGGTAATACCCATCCCAGAAACCACGGTTATAGACCTTTTCCAGCCTTTCAAGCCAGGCGGCAACCTTCTCCCGGGTGTAGGTGCCATTTTCAACAGAAGTTGCAGCCTCCCGGTAACACTCAACAACGGTCTTCACATATTCGGGACTCCGCCCCCGTCCCTCAATCTTCAGAATGGAGACGCCCGCCTTGAGGATCTTATCCAGAAACCCGATGGTACAGAGGTCTTTGGGAGACATGATGTATTCATTGTCAATTTCCAGTTCGACTTCACCTTCGGCATCGGTCACTTTGTAAGGCCGGCGGCAAAGCTGGTAACAGGAGCCGCGGTTGGCAGATGAATTATACTGATCGAGGCTCAGGTAGCACTTGCCGGAGATGGCCATGCAGAGCGCCCCGTGGGCAAAAATCTCTATGCGAACGGGTTTTCCCGACGGTCCGTTGATCTTGTGGCGCCTTATTGCCCGGGTGATCGAACCAACCTGCACCAGGCTGAGTTCCCGGGCGGTGACCATCACATCGGCATACTGCGACCAGTACTTAACCGCCTCAAGGTTAGAGATATTGGTCTGGGTGCTCATGTGAACATCCATCTCCACCGAACGGGCATAGTGGATCACGGCCTGGTCGGAGGCGATAATGGCCGTGATCCCGTTCGTTTTCGCGGAATCGACCATCTTTTTCATCAGCTTCACCTCCTTGTCGTAGATGACTGTATTCATGGTGAGATAGGTTCGAACACCATGTTCCCTGCAGATTTTCGTGATTTTTTCCAGATCGCGCAACGTGAAATTGACCGACGAACGGGCGCGCATGTTCAGGACTCCGACTCCAAAGTAAACAGAGTCGGCCCCAGCCTGGATGGCCGTCATAAGCGACTCCCAGGTGCCTACAGGAGCGGTGATTTCTATCTTTTTCAAAGGGAAATTTTCCACAAAGGTAATCAATGGCGGACAAGCGGCCAAGCGGACAGGCGGACTATGGAATATGGTCGATCCAGTTGTTCAGCATTTTCTGACCCTCTGGCGTCATAATCGATTCGGGGTGAAACTGAACGCCGCAAATATCAAATTCCTTATGGGTAAGTGCCATGATAATGCCGTCGGATGACCGCGCTAAAATTTCAAGGCACCGGGGGAGATCCTTCTCACCGACAGCCCAGGAGTGGTAAAGCCCGACCATCGGTTGCGGAGTAATTCCATGGAACAGATAGTGCTCTGGCATGAGCAGGTTTAGTTGCCGCGGCTGTCCATGAACCACCT